>JAHECK010000218.1 GCA_024641785.1 Flavobacteriales bacterium
GCTGGTGAAGAAAAATGGAAAGGATTTATTCCGGTCTATAACATCCTCATCGTATTGAAAATAATGAAAAAGCCATGGTGGTGGGTATTCCTGTTTATTATTCCTGGGATCAACTTATTAATGCTAGTAATACTTAATGTTGAATTAGGAAAGAGCTTTGGACAAAGGAATTTTATTGATAGTTTATTTGCAGTTCTACTTCCATGGGTATTTATTCCTCGCCTGGCATTCGATAAAAAAATAGTCTATACAGGTCCTATCAATTGGGAAGGGAAGAAAAAAGGCGCGGTCCGTGAATGGGGAGATGCCATTATTTTTGCTGTTATAGCAGCTACAATTATTCGAACATTTACACTTGAAGCTTTTACTATCCCTACCGGATCGATGGAGAAATCTTTACGGGTTGGAGACTATCTATTTGTAAGTAAAATGGCTTATGGACCGAGAATGCCAATGACACCCCTTTCTTTTCCTTTTGCTCATCATACGATGCCGGGAACAGAAAAAACGCAATCTTATGTAGAATGGTTTACACAACCTTATTACCGATTACCAGGTTTTGGTGAAGTAGAAAGATTAGATGCCGTTGTTTTTAATTTTCCTGCCGGCGACACCATCATCAATGATCCTGAATTACAAGGCCATAATTACTATAGTATCATTCAAGGAAATGCTTATGAAATATGGAGAAAAAATGGAGCAAAAGATGATTTTTGGAGCAATAAATCTAAATATGAAGATGCTGCAAGATCTTTCTTCTCTAAACGTTATGGAATTAAGGCAAGACCTTTAGATAAAAGAGAAAATTATATCAAAAGATGTATCGGAATGCCCGGTGATAAATACGAAATTATTGATGGGATCGTATATGCAAATGGAGAAAAGATCGAATGGCCTGAGTATGCACAGATGGAATATCTTGTTAAGACTACAGGACAATTAAATCCGAAACTTCTTAAAGAACAATATGATATCACCCCATCTGACATGAGTTTTGATGGAGAAACACAATCCTATCTGATCTCAATGCCCGAAGAAACCGTTGAGAAAATAAAAAATTTAAGTGTTGTTGAGTCAGTTACTCTAAAATTAAAAGAAAAGGGAGCCTATCAAGGCACCTCGATGCCTATTTATCCTAATGACCCTCGTTACGATTGGACTGAAGATAATTTTGGCCCTTTAAACATTCCTAAAAAAGGGGATGTTGTTGAACTAAACTTGGAAAACCTTCCATTATACCGAAGAGCTATTGAAGTATATGAAAATAATAGTCTTGAAGTAAAAGGAGAAGAAATCATTATCAATGGCACTATTGCTACTTCTTATACCTTTTCTCAAAATTATTATATGATGATGGGAGATAATCGGCATCATTCGGCCGATTCACGATTTTGGGGTTTTGTACCTGAAGATCATGTGGTTGGCTCAGCGGTATTCATTTGGTTTTCAAAAGATCCTTACACTGGAATCCGATGGGATCGTGTTTTTAGTTTAGTTCATTAAATCGCGATGGAAGCAATTTTGCTACCTCTCACCTATTTCGGAAATGTATCCTACTTCATTCATCTTTACAAATCAGATGAAGTATGGATCGATGATCGTGAAGTTTATTTAAAACAGACTTTTCGAAACCGCTGCCAGATTTTAGCGGCCAATGGAAAACTAGATCTTACAGTTCCTATTGTAGGCACAAAGGGAAGAGAATTAAGTATTGCTGAAATTAAAATTGCCTATGATGACCCTTGGCAGCAAAAACATTGGAGAACAATAGTATCTGCTTATAAATCATCGCCATTTTTTGAAGAATTCGAAGATGATATTAAAGAATTACTTTTTTCAAAACACGAATTCTTAAAAGAGTTGAATTTAGAGATCACTTTAAAAATGATCGAATTGCTAGGGAAAGAAAAAAGCTTTAATCTTAAATCAGAAATTGAATTACCTGTGCATTCCCGTTCGCTTTTAGGCTATTTTAAACCCAGTAAAATGCCTCAAAATCATATGCAACTAGAAAGCTATATTCAGGTGTTTAATTATAAGTATGGTTTTATTCCGAATTTATCTATACTGGATCTCTTATTCAATGAAGGTCCTTATGCATTAAGCTATTTACTTAATTCACCTGAGCTTTAAACTTATTTCAAATCACTAAGATCCGGCTGTCCGGCATTGACCCAGGCAGTATACCAAAAAGAAGAAACTGCTTCGATCGCCCTTCTCATACGTTGTTCTACCATCCCATCTAATCGTTTATTAAATTCCTCACTGAATAAAGGAGATGGAAGCATACTTTCGTAACCATTTTTATCATCGATGATAAATTTTTGATCCTCATTCAATGCTAAGTTTGCCTCCCGTTCCGCTTTTAATACCAAATCTACATTAGAAGAACTCTCTTCTATTATAGTCCAGATATAATCTTGCTGAT
>JAHECK010000021.1 GCA_024641785.1 Flavobacteriales bacterium
AGGTAATTTCCCATATAATATTTCAAGTCAGATCATGTTTAAAGTGATCGACTTAAAAGAAGAAGTTCCGGAAGTAGTAGGAATGTTTCAAAAAGAAGTGGCTGAGCGATTGGTATCTCCTCCCGGGAGCAAAAAATACGGCATCCTTTCTGTTTTGCTTCAGGCATGGTATGATGGAGAATATTTATTTACAGTAGATGAGCATGTATTTGATCCACCTCCCAAAGTAAAATCAGGAGTGATTCGTTTTAGAAGAAATACAAGGAAAAGTCTGGGAGTTTCTGAAAAGACTTTTAAAATGATTATTAAGTTAGCCTTTAATCAGAGAAGGAAAACCCTTCGAAATTCGTTGAAATCCATTATTAATGAGAAAGGAATCGATGCCTCCGGTGAGCTGTTTAATAAACGACCGGAACAATTAAGTGTGGAGGAGTTTATTGGTCTTACAAGGATTTTTGAGAATAGCCTCGTTTAATAGTGCAAAGTATTACATCAATTCCTAGAGCAAAATTGATAAATCTATATCTTTGTCAAAAATTGAGACGATGAGCGAAAAGAAGATCCCAGTGAATGTGTATGCAGAGAATACACCCAATCCATCAGCAATGAAATTTGTGTGTGATTATACTTTGCTTGAAAACGATTATAGTTTAGAATTTGATTCTATGGAAGAAGCGATGAATGTTTCTCCTCTCGCTACCGAATTATTTAAATTCCCCTTCGTTCGTTCGGTTCACATCCGTCCAAATTTTATTACCGTAATTAAAAACAGAACCGTTGTTTGGGATGATATTTCACTTCATCTGAGAGAAATGATCCGTGAATTTATAAAAATGGGAATCCCTGCAATTAGCGAAGTGAAGGATCTTCCCTTAGTTAAAAAGGAAAAGGTAGAGATTGCTCCGGAAACCACAGATGAAACCTCTGTTAAAATAATGCAGATCTTAGAAGAATATGTTCGTCCGGCAGTAGAAAGCGATGGTGGAACCATTCAGTTTAAATCATTTAAAGACGGTGTAGTTAAAGTAGGCTTGGGGGGCTCATGTAATGGTTGTCCTTCTACTTCTTCTACCCTAAAAGGAGGAGTTGAACGCTTATTAACCCAAATGCTTCCAAATGAAGTTAAAGAAGTAATCGCTGACGAATCGTAGATTCATTTGATGCTCTTAATATGAAGGTTTCTGACTTTGATTTTAATTTACCTTCAGAATTATTAGCTGAATTCCCAAGTCCAAGAAGAGATGCTTCTAAACTGATGATCGTTGATCGAACTACAGGAAGTATTTCGCACTATCATTTTAACGAAATACCTCAGTTCTTTAGAAAAGGAGACTTGCTTTTACGAAATTCCACAAAGGTTAAACCCGTTCGATTTCTTGCAACAAAAGAGCATGCAAAAGGAGCCAATCTAGAGGTTCTATTATTAAGACTCATTAATCATTCTTCTTATGAAGCTTTTATTGATCCTTTGGTAAAGGTAAAAGTAGGTTCGATCCTCTTATTTGGCGATGGAGAATTTAGCGGAAAGATCACTGCTATTTTTGATCAGCGAAGTGTTGAGCTTGCCTTTAATTATTCAGGAGATGAACTTGAATCGCTGTTGAGAAAATTTGGCAAAATGCCCATCCCAAGGTATATAAAAAGAAAACCTGATGAGATGGATTTTGAGCGCTATCAAACGGTTTATGCAGACAAAGAAACGGCTCTTGCAGCTCCTACATCAGGACTCCATTTTACTCATGAATTGTTTAATGAAATTCAAAAAAAAGGAGTGGAGATTAGCGATTTTAACTTGGAGATCGGGTTAGGTACCTTTAATCCTGTGTATGTCGATGAGGTTTTAGATCATAAAATGCATACGGAACATTATACCATTTCTGAGAAGACAGCTCAAAAAGTGAATTCAAAAAAGAAAGCTGGAGAGCGTATTGTGGCTTTGGGAACTACCAGTATTCGAGCGACTGAATCGGCTTTTAAAAATGGGATCTTAGAATCAGGAGAATTTGATACCGAGATCTTTATTCATCCGCCCTATAATTTCAAAGTAGCAGATGCCTTAATTACGAATTTTCATACTCCAAGATCTACTTTGCTAATGTTAGTTTGTGCTTTTGGAGGCTATGATTTAATGATGAATGCTTATCGAGAAGCGATTAAGAATAAGTATCGTTTTTATTCCTATGGGGATAGTATGATGATTGTTTAATGAATGGAGTTCAGAAGTTCGGAAGTTCAGAATATAGAATTTAGAAGGATAGTAGGGTGAATTTAGAAGGGTAGAATAAGTTTGTCAAAGGATAATTTGTCTGTCACCCTGAGCTTGTAGAAGGGTCTTATGCTTTGAATAAAAAACGGAACCAATCCTTAAGTAGCCTCTCCTTTTTTCTCTGTGAAACTCCTTAATAAACTATTTAATATCTTCACTAAGACCCTTCGACAAGCTCAGGGAGACATGGATATTTAACTTCTTATGAACTTACTTTATTCTTTGTGAACCTCATTTTTTACTCCGTGTACATTTGTGGTTAAGCAAAGTTAACTTTGAACTGGAAGTGTATTTTCTTATTCTGAACTACTGAACTACTGAACTACTGAACTACTGAACTACTGAACTACCGAACTACCAAACTACTGAACTTCCAATTCATTCTTTACTTTTCGAATCCATCGAAATCGTCACCGGACCATCATTCACTAATGCCACTTCCATCATCGCTCCAAATACACCGCTTTCTACTTTTTTACCAAGTAATTTTTCCATCTCTGCAATAAATGCTTCGTAAAGCGGAATGGCCTTTTCAGGTCGGGCAGCTCTTATATAGCTAGGTCGATTTCCCTTTTTTGTTGAGGCATGTAAGGTAAACTGACTCACCACTAAAATTTCTCCATTGATATCTTGAAGTGAAAGGTTCATTTTATCATCTTCATCATTGAAAATCCGTAAGGCGATAATTTTTTTGCAAAGCCATTCAATATCTTCTTGATTATCGGCTTCTTCAATTCCTAAAAAAATAAGTAGACCTTGAGAGATTTTTGATTTTAAAGTACCTTCAATTGCTACGCTGGCATGGGAAACACGTTGAATAACTACTCTCATTATCGGTACGATTTATCTTGATCTTCATTAAAAATATTGAGATAACTTTTGTATCTGCTTTCCGGAATTTCACCTTCTTCTATGGCTTTTTTAACCGCACATTTTGGTTCATTGATATGCGTACAATTATAAAATTTACATTCCGGTAATTTATCTGCCATTTCCGGAAAATAAAGGGCAAGCTCATTTTTATCAAGACCAATAATACCATATCCTTTTATTCCCGGTGTATCTATAATAAACCCACCCATTGACAGTGGGAACATTTCTGCAAAAGTGGTTGTGTGTTTTCCTTTCTGATGATAGGCCGAAATCTCACTTGTTTTAAGAAATAAATCGGGTTCAATTTTATTGATCAAACTCGATTTTCCAACTCCGGAATGTCCGGCTAAAACGGTTACTTTATCTTTTAATAGATCTTTGATTTTGTCGGTGTTTTTATCTTTTAAAGCTGAAGTAAGAATTACCGGATAGCCTATCATCTCATAGGTCATCATCAAATCAGCAATTCGTTCTTCAGTTCCCGGTAGATCGATCTTATTTATCACAATGGTAGTTGGAATGTTATAGGATTCTGCTGCAACCAGGAAGCGATCGATGAAACCAAAAGAGGTAGGCGGTTTATCCGGAGTAACGATAAGTAAGGCTTGATCTACATTTGCTGCAACAATATGTGTTTCTTTGGATAGGTTGATAGATTTTCGGATAATATGATTTTTTCTTGGAATGAGATCCGTGATCATCAACTTACCATCTTCCTGAATAGAGTATTTAACTTTATCTCCAACAGCCACAGGATTCGTTGTGCGAAGACCATGTGTCCTCATTTTTCCTTTCAAAGTAGCATCTAAATATTCTCCATCTTCAGTGAGTATACGATAGTTTTTACCTGTTGATTTTATTATAATAGCTATGTTTATTTTTTCTGACATTCAATTCCTGGACCTATAAATTAACACAAGAGCAAACAAATAATTATCTTCGCCGGCAACAAATATAAAGTAGTGTCGATAAAAGTTGAAGATATATCAAAATTTTATGGAACTCAAGAAGCATTGAGTCATATTAATTTTGAAGCAAAAAAAGGAGAGATCATTGGTTTTTTGGGTCCAAATGGAGCCGGAAAATCTACTATGATGAAAATATTAACCGCATATATTTCGGCCACATCCGGAAAAGCATATGTTGCAGGATTTGATGTAGAGGAAGATGCGATCGAAGTTAAAAGAAGAGTAGGCTATCTTCCTGAACATAATTCTTTGTATACAGATATGTATGTGAAAGAATATTTGACCTTCATCGCAGGATTATATAAGGTTAAAAATATAGAAAGCAGGGTGAAGGAAGTGATCCATCTTGTCCGATTGGAGATCGAACAGCATAAAAAGATCGAAGAACTTAGTAAAGGGTATCGTCAGCGAGTTGGATTAGCAGCCGCGATTATTCATGATCCCGAAGTACTGATTTTAGATGAGCCTACAACAGGTCTCGATCCTAATCAATTATCTGAGATACGATCGCTGATCATGAAGATCGGAAAAGAAAAAACGGTTTTACTTTCTACTCATATCATGCAAGAAGTAGAAGCGATGTGTACCCGGGTTTTAATCATAAATAACGGTAAGATCATTGCCGATAAGTCGACAAAGGAAATAAAACAAGTGTTTTCTGACTATGATCTACTCGAAATTGAGTTTGAAAGTGAGATCGATCTTGATCTATTTAATAAAACATTCCCAAAAGTAGCGATCGAATTAAAAGCGAATAATGTTTACCGTTTAAGCAATCGATCTGGTAAAGATATTCGAGCACAATTATTCGATTGGGCAGTAAAAAATGAATTGTCAATTCTTTCTCAAAAAGTAATCGAGAATAATTTAGAGGATGTGTTTAAGCAATTAACAGAATCAAAATAAATAAAAGAGTAAGATTAGGTGTTATTTAGGAAAAATCATCTTTTAGATTTTTTACATTTGCACCCTCATTTAAAAAAAGTAGAATGTCATATTTATTTACCTCAGAGTCGGTATCAGAAGGTCATCCGGATAAAGTTGCTGATCAAATTTCAGATGCATTATTAGATCATTTTTTAGCTTTTGATCCTAATTCAAAAGTAGCTTGTGAAACCTTAGTTACTACCGGGCAGGTTATTCTTGCCGGAGAAGTAAAATCAAATGCTTATCTCGATGTTCAATATATTGCTAGAGAAGTGATTCGAAAAATTGGATATACCAAAAGTGAGTATATGTTCGAAGCAAATTCTTGTGGTATTCTATCGGCTATTCATGAACAGTCTGATGATATTAATCGTGGAGTAGATAAAGAAACTGCTGAAGAACAAGGAGCTGGTGATCAGGGAATGATGTTCGGATATGCAAGTAAAGAAACAGAGAACTTCATGCCTTTAGCACTTGATCTGTCACATAAATTATTGATAGAACTTGCTAAACTTCGTCGCGAATGCAACGAGATCAAATACATACGTCCTGATTCAAAAGCACAAGTTACTATCGAATATGATGATAATAATGTGCCTGTAAGAATTGATACCATTGTTTTGTCTACTCAGCACGACCCTTTTATAAAGCCAAACGATAATTCGAAAGCTTCAATTGAGAAAGCGGATAAGGAAATGCTTGATCAGATTCGTTTCGACATGATCAATATTTTGGTTCCTAGATTACAAAAAGGACTTTCAAAAGAGATCAATAAACTTTTCAATAAAGACATTAAATACCATATTAATCCTACCGGGAAATTCGAAATTGGTGGACCACACGGTGATACCGGATTAACAGGTAGAAAGATCATCGTTGATACTTATGGTGGTAAAGGAGCTCACGGTGGAGGAGCATTTTCAGGAAAAGACCCAAGTAAAGTTGATCGATCTGCTGCTTATGCATCACGTCATATCGCTAAAAATCTTGTTGCTGCAGGAGTTTGTGATGAGATTTTAGTTCAGGTTTCTTATGCGATTGGCGTCGTTGAACCTACCTCTATTTACGTTGATACTTATGGCACTGCCAAAGTGAAATTAAATGATGGAGAGATTGCAAAACGTGTTCAGGAAATATTTGATATGCGTCCTTCTGCGATTGAAAAGAGATTGAAATTAAGAAATCCAATCTATTCAGAAACGGCTGCTTATGGTCATATGGGTAGAAGACCGGAAATAAAAGAAGTGAGCTTTAGAACTTTTGACGGGAAGGAAGAAACACGCAAAATTGAAACTTTTACCTGGGAAAAATTGGATTATCTTGATCAGGTTAAAAAAACCTTTGGAGTTTAGTACTACATCTAAATAATCGGATTTATAATGTCAGGACATAGTAAATGGTCTAAAATAAAAAGAGCAAAAGGGGCTCAGGATGCCAAGAGAGGTAAGATATTTACCAAACTTAACAAGGAAATTACCATCGCTGTAAAAGAAGGTGGGAATCCCGATCCTGATTCAAACCCAAGGCTGCGTCTGGCAATTCAAAATGCGAAAGGCGCGAATATGCCTAAGGATAATGTTGAAAGGGCAATTAAAAAGGCGTCAGGTGAAGGAGGAGAAGCTTTTCATGAAACAACTTACGAAGGCTATGCACCGGGTGGGATCGCCATTTTTGTAGAAACCATGACTGATAATTTAAATCGTACCGTAGCTTCTGTGCGATCGATCTTTTCAAAAAATGGAGGAAACCTTGGAACGAATGGATCATTGACTTTTTTATTCGACCGTAAAAGTGTTTTTGTTTTAGATGGTAATGCATTGAATGGGATGGATCATGATGAATTAGAAATGGAACTTATCGATGGTGGAGCCGAAGATGTTGAATATATTCCAAGTGAAGTTGAAGGTGTAAATGATATTGAAGTAACAGCAGCATTTGAAGATTTCGGAATGATGCAAAGTAAATTGGAGGAGCTTGGAATTGAACCTAAAATGGCTTCAACTCCCAGAATACCAAAAACAACCGAATCTTTGGATGTGAGCACCGCAAAACGTGTATTGCATTTAGTCGATAAATTTGAAGATGATGACGACATCCAGAATGTGTATCATAATCTCGAATTGACTGATGAATTACTCGCTGCCCTTGAGGAAGAATAAGCAAAAATTTGATTTAAATACAGCTGCTATTTTAGCAGCTTTTTTTTTGCATGGAAAAACGTCCAAATAGCCCGTGGCTAAACATGCATTTACTACCTTTACTTTTATAAATTTTTTAGCATGAATAGTAAAATTGAAAAACTTTTCGAAAGAGAAGCTGAAGCCGAACTAGGCGGAGGTGAAAAACGTATCGAATCTCAACATAAAAAAGGGAAATTAACTGCAAGAGAGCGTATCGACCTGCTACTTGATGAAGGTAGTTTCGAAGAAATGGGGAAATTAGTAACGCATCGCAGTGTATTATTTGGATTAGAAAAGCAAGTTTTTTATGGCGATGGTGTGGTTACAGGTTATGGAACCATTAACGGACGATTGATTTACGTTTTCTCCCAAGATTTTACTGTGTTAGGAGGGTCTTTAGCAGAAGCGCATGCCGAAAAAATAGTAAAGATCATGGATATGGCTATGAAGAATGGTGCACCATTGATCGGAATGAATGATTCCGGTGGAGCACGAATTCAGGAAGGAGTGGTTTCCCTTGGTGGTTATGCAGATATCTTTTATCGAAATACTTTAGCTTCAGGTGTTATTCCTCAATTATCAATGATCATGGGTCCATGTGCAGGAGGTGCGGTCTATTCACCTGCCCTTACTGATTTTATTATGATGGTGGAGAACACTTCTTATATGTTTGTTACCGGTCCAAACGTAGTGAAAACGGTAACCCATGAAGAAGTAAGTTCCGAAGAATTAGGTGGAGCCTCAGCACATAGTATGAAATCAGGTGTTGCTCAACTGACCGCCCCTAATGAAATTCAAGCGATTAAAGATATTAAGCGACTATTGAGTTATATACCTCAAAATTGTGAGGAAGAACCACCTTTCGCTTCTTATCGGTCAGGGAATGAAAGCCGTCCGGATTTAAATAATATTGTTCCTGAAAATCCTAATCAACCCTATGATGTTAGAGAAGTAATTCTGAAGGTTGTTGATGGTGAAAGTTTTTTTGAAGTACATAGTAATTATGCCGAGAATATTGTTGTTGGCTTCGCACGTTTAGCCGGTCGCAGTATTGGTGTTGTAGCGAATCAACCTGCTGTTTTAGCGGGAGTTTTGGATATTAACTCTTCTAAAAAAGGAGCTCGATTTGTCCGCTTTTGCGACGCATTTAATATTCCTTTATTAGTGTTTGAAGATGTACCCGGATTTTTACCGGGAACTGATCAGGAGTGGAATGCGATCATTTCAAATGGTGCAAAATTATTGTATGCCTTTTGCGAAGCAACTGTGCCAAGAGTAACGGTTATTTTAAGAAAAGCATATGGAGGAGCTTATGATGTAATGAATTCGAAACACATCGGAGCAGATCTGAATTTTGCCTGGCCTTCTTCCGAGATTGCTGTAATGGGTGCTAAAGGTGCTGCAGAAATTATACATCATCGAGAAATAGCAGCTGCAGAAAATCCTGAAGAGAAATTAAAAGAAAAAGAACTTGAATATGCCGAATTGTTTGCACATCCTTACAGGGCTGCAGCCAGAGGTTTTATTGATGAGATCATCGTACCGTCTACAACACGAATAAAATTAATTAAGGCCTTTAAAATGCTTGAAAATAAAGTGGATAAATTACCAAATAAGAAGCATGGTAATATCCCCTTATAATTAAACTATTATGAGCCAAAAAGTAGCTATAGTCACGGCAGCGGGTAGTGGAATGGGAAAAGCAATCGCTGAAAAGCTGCATGGGGATGGATATAAACTTTTGCTTATGTCGCGTTCGGAAAATGCCATGAAACTGGCAAAATTCATTGGTCAACTTGGTATTCAAGGAGATATAACTGATAAACGCGACCTTTCGAAATTAGTAAGCTATTGTATGTCGGAATATGGCCGAATAGATGCGCTTATAATAAATACAGGGCACCCACCTAAAGGAGATCTTGAAATTTTGAGTGATGAACAATGGCAGGAAGGGATGGACATTGTACTTATGAATGTGGTTCGTTTGATTCGACTGGTTACTCCAATAATGGTCAAGCAACGAGAAGGTGTGATTATAAATATTTCAAGTTTTGCTGCCCTGGAGCCAAATTTAGCTTTCCCAATATCTTCTGTGATGAGGTCTGCTTTGTCGGCCTATGTGAAATTGTATAGCCAGCGTTTTGCTAGTGTAGGAATAAGAATGAATTCAGTAATGCCGGGGTTTATTGATTCCCATGAGCAAAGTAATGAGTTGATCAAAACTATTCCGGCGGGCCGATTGGGAAAAGTGGAAGAAGTTGCACAAACGGTTGCTTTTTTAGTATCGGATTCTGCAGCCTATATCAATGGACAAAATATTACTGTTGATGGTGGCTTAAGTCGGCATTTGTAAATGTGATAAGTGGATTTTTTTCATGATTAATACCATTAATTGCAACTCGTTCATTCTTAAATTGCACTGGATAATATTTAATAAAAACGGAGAAAATGAAAAAACTATTTGGACTTTCAATACTTGTTTTAAGTGTGTTTTTAGTTTCGATGAAAGGAGAAAAGAAAGACATGCTAGCTATTGGAGTTTCTATGCCCGACAGTGATCTTAAAATGCTAAATATTGATAATAAGGAGTACTCATTAAACGACATCGCCGGTAAAAATGGAATTCTAGTTATCTTTTCTTGCAATACTTGTCCTTTTGTTATTGGAAATGGCCCTAAAAGCGAAGGGTGGGAAGGTCGATATCCAGCTTTGGGTGATCTGTGTAAAAAAATGGATATAGGAATGACCTTGATCAATTCAAATCAAGCGAAAAGAAATGGAGATGATTCTTTCGAAGAAATGCAAAAGCACTATGTAAATAAAAATTACAACTGTTTTTATTTAGTAGATAATAATTCGGTCTTAGCAGATGAGTTTGGTGCTTTAACTACCCCTCATGTTTTCTTATTTGATGATAGACATAAATTGGTCTATCGCGGAGCTATTGATGATAATGTGAATCATAAAGCAGATGTTAAAGACAACTATCTCATCAATGCTATAAATAATATGATTACTGGAAATAAAATTTCACCTGATGTTACTAAACAATTAGGTTGCAGTATTAAAAGAATATAAATTAATATGATTATCATGAAAAATAAATCCTTCTTACTTTTTATTCTTCTTGGAATTTCGATAACATCCTTTTCTCAAGAAGAGAACGACACTTATAATACATTATTTAAAAATAATGGGAAGACTTCTGTTTCCGGTTTTGGTGGATTAATGATGGAGTTTTCCGGTATGGATAATCAATTTGCTTTTTCCATGGGAGGAGGAGGTGCGGTATTGTTTAATCAATCTTTCTTCTTTGGAGGCTATGGTTTGGGAACAGTAAATTTTCCAAATTATACCTATCCTCAGCCTACTTTAAATGATGATAATAAAAGTATTTTATTTGGTCACGGTGGGTTTTATACCGGATTTATATTTAGTCCGAACAAACCGGTTCATATTGGAATTAGTTCGAAATTTGGATGGGGAGCGATTACGATCATGGATGATATTTATAAAAATTATAATTATCCTTATCCTTATGATGATTACATCATGGATTTTATTTTTGTTATTACTCCACAGGTGGAAGCTGAATTTAATATAGCTAAATGGTTTAAGGTGAATATGGGGCTTGGTTACCGCATTACAACTGGTGTTGACGAAACTTATATACCGTTTAATTCAACAGAAGAAGTGCCTTATTTTGATTCAAATGCTTTTAATAGTGCTACTTTTCAAATTGGATTATACTTCGGTTGGTTTAAATAAAAAAGGAGATATCTCGATTATCTAAACTTTGTTTGGATGGTTTATTTAAATTTACAATTCATTTAACTAGCAAATTCATGCATACTATTTTAGTTCTTGGGTCTGGAGGTAGGGAACATGCCTTGGCCTGGAAAATAGCACAAAGTTCAACTCTTCGAAAATTGTATATCGCACCAGGTAATCCGGGTACAGGAACTATTGGAGAAAATGTGAATATTGCAGTTAATGATTTTAAAAAGATCAAAGAATTTATAATTGAAAACAACATCGACATTTGTGTTGTTGGCCCTGAAGATCCACTTGTTAATGGAATCCATGATTATTTATTGAACGATAAAAGAATTGAAAATCTTACAGTTATCGGTCCCAAAAAAGAAGGTGCTCAATTAGAAGGTTCGAAAGACTATTCAAAGGAATTTATGAAGCGTCATAAAATTCCTACTGCAAAATATAAGACCTTTTCTGTAAAAGAATTAAATGAAGGTTTAAAGTACTTAGAGAAGATCAAAGCTCCATATGTTTTAAAAGCTGACGGTTTAGCTGCTGGGAAAGGGGTTTTAATTTTAAATGACCTTGATGAAGCTAAAGAAGAACTCAAGCAAATGTTAAAACATGCAAAGTTTGGATCTGCAAGTTCTAGTGTGGTAATTGAGGAATTTCTGAGTGGAATTGAAGTGTCTGTTTTTGTGATCACTGATGGGAAAAATTATAAAATTCTTCCTGAGGCGAAAGATTATAAACGTATCGGCGAAGGGGATAAAGGTTTAAATACCGGAGGAATGGGTGCAATAAGTCCGGTTCCTTTCGCGAACGAACTTTTCATGGAAAAAGTAAAAGATCGCATTATTAAACCTACAGTACGCGGATTACATAAAGATGGAATTGAATACCAGGGTTTTATCTTTTTTGGATTGATCAATGTAAAAGGTGAACCTTATGTGATTGAATATAATGTTCGAATGGGAGATCCTGAAACAGAAGTAGTAATGCTTCGTCTTAAATCTGATTTACTTGATCTTTTTGAAGGAATCGCTACAAATACCTTATCCGAAAAAGATGTCTTATTAGATCCTCGTAGTGCTGCAGCGATTATGCTGGTAAGTGGGGGTTACCCTAATTCCTATCAAAAAGGAAAAGAGATTACAGGAATTGAGAATGTTAAAGACAGTATCGTCTTCCATTCCGGTACAAAATTCACAAGTTCACTGCTTTCTAATGGAGGAAGAGTATTAGCGGTATCATCTTATGGTAAAGATCCGATTGATGCAGTACAGCGATCCTTAACGTCTATTAAAAAGATCAATTTTTCTAAGATGTATTATCGAAAAGATATCGGCTTCGATTTGTAAGGAATTTCAGACCTTTTGTACTCTGTGCCTGCTTGGTTTCTCCGTGCTTAAAAAAATGTAAAAGCCCTATTTACTCAAAGCTAATCTAGTCTCTTGCAACTTCGAAAACAATAAGCTCAGCAGAATAACAGAAAAGCAACCGATCAAATTAAACCATAAATAAGCGATGTGCTCTTGAAATAAAGCGAAGAGTAAAAACACGATTGTTTGAGCACCCAGTGTCGCAATAAAAACAGCATTTCCCTTTACTTTTTTAAATATAAATGCTACCAAGAAAACACCTAAAATGGTTCCATAAAAAACGGATCCTAAAATATTCACCGCCTCTATTAAATTTTCAAGTAGTTGGGCAAAAATGGCAAACATGATCGCGATTATACCCCAGAACAAAGTCAAGTATTTTGAAACTTTAACATTGTGTTCATCACTTCCATCTTTATTTAGCAGGCGCTTATAAAAATCAATGGTAGTGGTCGATCCCAATGCATTTAATTCACCTGCAGTACTCGACATTGCAGCCGAAATGATAACTGCTAAAAGAAGCCCGATAATCCCATTCGGCATATAATCCATTATGAATCGTAAAAAAACATAATCAGAGTCCTTGGTCGAATGATCAGGCATGGTTTCAATAACCATGTTCTTTGCCTTTAATCGATAATCTTGATAATTTGCTTCAAGCCCTTTTACTTCGACCATTTTTAAACCATAAGCATCCGGATCTATCGTTTTTAAATCGATGGCATCTCTTAAAGCTACTTTTTTTAGTTCAAATACAGCGCTTGCTTGGCTTTCAAGCTCTAAAAATTCAGGACCAATCTCTCCTTCAATAAGTTCACTTCTTGTCGTTTGATCAAAAAGTAAAGGATGATCTTGAAATTGATAAAAAACAAAAACCATCACACCGGTAAGTAAAATGAAATACTGCATCGGAATTTTTACAATGGCATTAAACATCAATCCCATTCGGCTTTCCCGAATATTTTTACCCGAAAGATATCGTTGAACCTGCGATTGATCGGTTCCGAAATAAGATAATGCAAGAAAAAAACCTCCGGTAATTCCACTCCAAAAAGTATAACGCTCCTTAATATCGAAGGAAAAATTGATCGCATCAAGCTTACCTAGTTTTCCAGATATGCTTAAGGCATCTATAAAACCTACATCTTTTGGAAGTCCATTTAGAATGATGAAGAAGGCAATGAACATCCCTAGAAAGATGATGGACATTTGATATTTTTGAGTGATGCTCACTGCTTTTGTACCTCCTGAAACTGTATAAATGATTACTAAGATTCCAACAAAAAGGATTGTATAGGTAAGATCCCATTTAAGTACGGAAGAAAGGATGATCGCGGGCGCATAGATCGTTATTCCTGCTGCTAAACCACGTTGTGTTAAAAATAAAGAAGCGGTGAGTAATCTTGTACGTGTATTAAATCGATTTTCCAGATATTCATACGCTGTATATACTTTAAGTCGATAATAGATCGGTATAAAAAAAGCACTCACTACGATCAGAGCCAGCGGAAGTCCAAAGTAATTTTGCACAAATCCCATTCCCGATTCAAAAGCTTGTCCGGGAGTAGAAATAAAGGTAATGGCACTTGCCTGAGTTGCCATCACCGACAAACCAATGGTGGCCCAGCCTAAACTATTACCTCCTTTTAGATAGGATTCAAGGTCCTTATTCTTCCTCGTTTTTATCGTTCCATAAACAACGATAAATAAGAGGGTTCCTAAGAGTACGATCCAATCGAGATAATGCAGGCTGCTCATGAAAAGAAATTTTGAATAAAATAGAAGAATAGCACTACTGCCACAAAGAAGATCAAAACCAAATAATATGCTTTACGAAAATTGCCTTCTTTCATCGAATGTCATTCTTAACTTCAAGATTTTTAATTTTTTTTCCTCCTGAAATAATATTGCTAAACAAACGATAAGCGCCGGGAACTCCCGCAGGAAGTTGTCGGAAAAAGGAAATGGAAGTGTAAACATAAACTCCCTCACCATAATCTGTAACTAAAAGACTACCTGAAGACGGATCTTCTCCTGGATCATTCCATGAAATCGGACTTCGATATTTTGTATCCCAATCACTTGCAAAATAAAGGCCTCTTTCCTGAACCCAATTGTCAAAGTCTGCTTCCGTAATTTTATTAGGATAGTTTAAGATAGGATCGCTTGCATCAATGATATTGGTTTTAGCATACTCATCCGTTACCCGATCACGAGAAAGACTAAAAGGGTAGGGGCCTAAAGGCAGATCCATTCCTCTACTGGTATTGTATTGCATTACAACACGGCCTCCTTCACTAACATAGGACATGATATTTTCATGATAATTTTCTAGCTCTGGAAATACATTATAAGCTCTAACCCCAAAAATGATCGCATCATATTGTGAAAGTCCTTTTCCAAGATCTTCAACACCAATCATCGTAACATAGTAGCCCATTTCAGAAAGCATTTTTGGAACTTCATCACCTGCTCCTTCAAAATAGGCAATATGTTCCCCACTGATATTAACATCCAGAGATACTAAATTATCATGAACTTTAGGACTTAACATTTGTGCTTCGATATGATCATAATCCAAGATCATTCGATCTTGATCATAACGCTTATCTCCTATTTTTATGTAAGGATGGATCAAAAGTTCACTTCCCTTATTTGGAGCTTGAACTTCAACATTTAAGTATACCGGCTTTCCTGCGCTTTTAAAATCAATTTCAACTTTTTCAGGTCCAATCCAACCATTTTCAAGTCCGGGATAAAAATAGTGTTTGCCCGTAATGCTCATTGATGTAACCTGAAATTCAATTTGTTTTTTCTCTCCTGGTTTAAATAAGATCAGTTCACTTAGTGGATGAATGATCAATTCGGGACTAATAAAAACGGTGTGACTTAGTTCTCCTTTTACTCGATCAACATATTTATAAATGACCGGAACTTCCATTTCTAAAACTTCATTATTGCCTAATTCAAAAGTAAATTTGAATATCGGTGCAACAGAGATCTCCGGTTTTCCGGTTAATCCTTTGTCAGAGATTTGAAAGAATGCATTATGCTCATTTCTTAACCAATAAGGATGACTGCTTTTATCACTCGATAAAGAAAAACTTCGTTCCATATCGAGCCATTCGTTTTGCTCAAGTAAAGTATTTGTAAACAGACTATCAAAATCAAAACTCTTGATCTCTTTTAATTTTAAGGGATATGCTGATCGGTTGATCACTTTTAGATTTAGCTTTTCCTTGTTTCCTAAGACCCACATTTCATCTGGTGAAAGCACTTCAGCGATCAGGCCCATGCATGAAGCGATGATCTCATTTACTTCTTGTGTTTTTATTTGCTTCCAATGATTATCATTGGTAGCAGCTATTTGCTTTCTGATTTTAAGCAATTGATCAACGGACTTCCATGGTTCATTCTCATTAAAATTCTCGTAGCACTTTTTAATTTCATTTTCAAGCACATCATATTTTCCAATTCGATTCCAACCAGTAACTACATTATCCATTACACCGGAACTAAAAGCTTCCCCTTTATTAAATTCAAGATATTCCCAGTTATTCCCTTTACTCAATTCGGCACCAAATCCTTGTGTTTTATGCTGACTTCTACTTTTTCCAGCTATTTCTCCATAAGATTCTCCAAGAACACTATTGTACTCACCTACATTTATTTTAGCATATTTCCCATCCATCTTATTATAAAGTGAATCAATTTTTGGTTCCCACCACTTACCGGTATTAATAAATAATCGTTTAACCTGCCATGTAGTAAAGCGTTCTAATTGATCCGGGAAAACAGTCGGATCTGCTGCCAGATCCATCGCCTTGATCGCGATCACCGCAGAGGCAGTATGGTGTCCATGTCCGGCACGATCGTCTGGTGGAAATCGGGTAATGATTACATCGGGTTGAAATTCTCGAATGACCCAAACGGCATCATAGAGAATGGAGTCTTCATTCCACATCGTTAAGGTTTCATCTACTGTTTTACTATAACCAAAATCAACGGCTCGTGAAAAATATTGTTTTCCGCCATCGATGTTTCTGGCTTGTAGTAATTCCTGAGTACGAATAACGCCCAAAAGATCCCCTTTTTCATCCCCGATAAGGTTCTGGCCACCATCTCCTCGAGTTAAAGAGAAATAAGCTGTCTCGTATAATTTCTCATTAGAGAAATAAGAGATGATCCTTGTGTTTTCATCATCAGGATGTGCAGCAAAATAGAGTACACTTCCTAATACACCGATCTTTTTAATATTTTGTCGAATTTCACCAGCACTTGGATTTTGAGCAAAAGTGGAAAATGAAATACTAAATGATAATAGCAATAGAACAAACTTATTCATAAAATATATAGTGTTTTTTAGGGTGCTTTTTAAGGGCAATGCAAGAAATCAATAATTAATTGAAAGGACAAACATCCGGTCACTTGACATTTGGGCTAAACCGTTTTTTCTGTCTAAAATAAAATGATTTCCTCTTCGTTTAAAAACTAAAAATCTTAATCGATCAAAAATATAACTTTACCCCAGAATATTCAGGGTTTAAATATAATCTATAGTCATCACGTAATACTGTTAACACTTTAATTTTATCTTTGCAGCAATCTTCAATAGTATATGGGCTTTTTCCAATTTCTTTTTAGTAAATCATTTTTAAAAAATGCAGCACTTGCAGTTGTTGTATTTATTATTGCTGTCTTTATTGTGAATATAAGATTGTCACAAGTAACACTTCATAATGAAGAAATAGGGGTACCTGATTTTAGAGGACAACATATAAGTGAAATTGAAAGCTTGCTTGAATCAAAGAAGTTAAGGATGACGGTGATTGATTCTTTGTACGATCGTTCGTTAAACCCTGGAGAAATTATTCAACAAGATCCCGCACCGGGTTCTATGGTAAAAGAAAATCGAAAAATTTATTTCACAATTAATTCACATGCAGCCCCTTTAGTAAAATTACCTCCGCTCGTGGACCAATCAAAGAGGCAAGCTTTAGCTACTTTGGAAATATTGGAATTGACTGTAGAGAAAATTTCTTATAAAGTTTCTCTTTATGATGGTTTGGTTCTCGACGTTTTATACAAGGGTCAATCTATAGCAGAAGGAACAGACTTACCCTTAGGATCACAAGTTCAATTGGTTATTGGAGAAAATAGTGATCTTCCAAGGGTAATGATGCCAAATTTACTTGGACTTAGAATAGATCAAATTGATAGTGCATTGAGCGCATATGGTTTAAATAAGGGAATGATCATAGATTGTATCCATTGCGAAACGACTGATGATTCATCAATGGCAAAAGTATTTAGAACCTATCCACAATACAGTATCGACAAAAGAGTTAGAATGGGAAGCACTGTGGATATATGGTTAAGCAATGTTGAGGGAGATACAATCCAATAAAGGAATTACTATGAGGATTTATATTACTACTGTATTTTATTTATTTATTCTGAATGTTGGCCTTTCTCAAGTGGTGATGAGTCCTCTTTCAGAAAACCCCGACTTAACTCATTTATTTGAAAATGGTAAACTGCAAAAAGCGAGTTATAATGCAGAAAAAAGTAGCGCTAATGACCCTATTCATTTACCCTTTATCGATGATTTTTCAAAAAATCACCAACCGGGTGCTACTCTAGTACTTTGGGAAGATAATTTCACTTTTATTAATACTACTTACGGATCTTTTCCTCCAACGATTGGAGTTGCTACCTTCGATGGACTAGATTTTAACGGCTACCCTTATAATTTTGAAAGCCCAACTGCCTATGGAGAAGCAGATGTTCTAACATCTTGTCCAATTAATTTAAGTGAAGATGAAAATGGAGATCCTTATTTCCCGAGCGACAGCATTTATATGAGTTTTTATTATCAACCTCAGGGTTTAGGCGATCAACCGGAATCTGTAGATTCTTTGATCCTCGAATTTTATGATGCCGAAACGGATTCATGGACTCAGCAATGGGCAAAAGCAGGTCAAGCTTTAACAAGTTTTTACATTGTCTTTATTCCCATCTTGGATGACATTTATTTTAGTCCAGATTTTAGATTTCGATTTAGGAATAAAGCTACCCTTTCTGGAAACCTAGACCACTGGAATATCGATATGGTCTGGATCGATAAAAATCGAACTTCAGTAAATCAAAATGGCTTTGCAGATGTTGGATTTCAGTTTCCGGTAAATCAAATGTTAAATGGCCTAACTTCGATGCCATATTCACATTATCAATTGAATTCCGCTTCTTATATGATCGATAATGTTGATGCTCAATTAAGAAATAATAATCCTGTTGCCATTAATTTGAGCAATGTAAAAATGCTCAATTATAGTGAGAATGGGAGTTTGGTAAATGAAACGCCTTTCCCGGGAAATATCGAAAACTTTCCACCACTTTCATCTGCCTCTTATGCCATTCCGGTTTATGAAGGAAGTAATAATTATCTGTTTGATCCAAACGTAGATGAGCCCTTCGTTTCATTTGAAAATGAATTTGTAATGACCTCAGGAACTTTTGACCTTGTTGAAGACAATGATACAATCACTTATGTTCAGAAATTTGAGAATTATTATTCCTATGATGATGGATCTGCTGAAGCGGGAATTGGATTGAATATTAATGGAGGAAGATTAATTAACAAGTTTCAAAGTATTATCGGAGATTCTATTATCGCATTTAAAATGTATTTCAATCCAATTACAAATAATCCAATTTATCCCTTTTTTAAATTGGTTTATAGTGATGAGGATGGTGTTCCCGTTTTAATTCATATGGATCAAAGCTTTTCTGAAGTTCAATTTATCCAGGAAGGACATGATGTATTCGCTTACTATTGGCTCGATAGTGCAGTTTATGTTAATGGTCCATTTTATATTGGTTTAGCCCAAACAAGTGCCACATCTCTTAATTTGGGTTATGATAAAAATATTGATACTCATGAAAATATTTATTATAATATAGGATTGGATTGGGTTCAATTAAGTGATTCATTTGAAGGATCATTAATGATGCGACCGGTTTTTCAGTCAGAAATGGATTCTATTATTCTTGGAATTGATAAAAGGGTGGAGTTGTTTACTCAGATTTATCCTAATCCTGCAAATAGTGAATTCACAATTAAATGTAATGTTTCAGAATGGATCGATATGGAAGTTTATGGAATCGATGGTCGACGGTACTTTCAAGAGCGTTTTAATGAAACTACGAAAGTGAATGTTACCGATTTTGCTGAAGGTTTATACCTCATTCGATTAAGATCAAATTCAGGTTTAGAGAGTACTCAAAAAATAATAGTTCGACATTGATGGATGATATAGAAGAGGAAGATGATATAATTGAAGGCGAAGAAGAACTTTTCGAACATCATTCGTTTAAAGCAGATCCGGGGCAGGGGATAACCCGCTTAGATAAATATTTATTCGATCTTTTGGCCAATACGTCCAGAAACAGAATTCAGGATCTTGCCAAATCCGGGAATATTTTAGTGAATGGCCTTCCACAAAAATCCAATTATAAGGTAAAACCATTGGATGAAGTTACTATTAATATGCCTATCCCGGTTAGGGATAAAGTACTCTATCCTGAAAATATTCCTTTGGAGATCTTATATGAAGATGATGCGATCATAATTATCAATAAACAAGCTGGTTTAGTCGTTCACCCGGGTTATTCAAACTATACAGGAACGCTTGTAAACGCTTTACTTTATCACTTCGACACCTTGGCCGTAAAGAAAGACGAACCCGATCGTCCGGGCTTAGTTCATCGTTTGGATAAGGATACGAGTGGGGTGATGGTCATTGCAAAAACAGATGACGCACTTCGTAAATTGGCAAAGCAATTTTACGACCGTACGAATGATCGGAGATATTACGCACTGGTATGGGGAGATTTCGATGAAGATGAAGGAGTGATCGAAGGAAACATTGGTCGTTCTTATAAAGACCGGAAGGTGATGGATGTTTTTCCTGAAGGTGACTATGGGAAGCATGCCGTGACTCATTATAAAGTGATCGAACGTTTCAACTATGTTTGTCTGGTAGAGTGCAAGCTAGAAACCGGAAGAACACATCAAATTCGTGCGCATTTTAAATCCATCCAACATCCACTTTTTTGCGATGCGAGTTATGGGGGCGATAAGATTCTAAAAGGGACCACTTTTACTAAATACAAGCAATTTGTTCAGAATTCCTTTGCTTTATTGAACAGACAAGCATTACATGCTTGGAAATTAGGGATTGATCATCCTGTAACCGGAGAATACATGGAATTTACTTCTCCAATGCCTGATGATATGCAACAGGTAATAGATAAATGGAGACATTATATCGCGCATCGAAAAGACTAGATTTACTTCCCCTTAAATTCCGGTTTTCTTTTTTCTAAAAATGCATTGACACCTTCCTTATAATCATAAGATTCACCTGCTGTACTTTGAAGTTGATCTTCCAAGGCTAATTGTTGAATAAGTGAATGGCCCGTGCTTTCATTTAATGCTTTTTTAGTCAGCCATAATCCATACGTTGGCATCTTTGCTAATTTCTCTGCAATAGCCCATGATTCACTTTCAAATGCTGCATCTTCGATCGACTTATAGATCATTCCCATTCCCTCTGCCTCCTGAGCCATTACTTTATCTCCTAGCATCATTAAAGCCGACGCTTTTTGAAAGCCAAGAATTCGAGGTAAAAAGTAAGTTCCGCCGCTATCCGGAATTAAACCGATTTTTGAAAATGCCTGGATAAAAGAAGCTGATCCTTTTGCAACAACGATATCACAAGCTAGTGCAATATTCGCTCCGGCCCCTGCAGCAACACCGTTCACAGCCGCAACTACAGGTTTTCTTAAATTCCGAATTTGAAGGATGATAGGATTATAGTGTTCACTAACGATTTTTGTCAATGTAGGTCCGTCGCTTGAGATCGCTTCTTCCAGATCTTGACCCGCACAAAAAGCTTTCCCTGTTCCGCTTAAATAAACCGCTCTTATTTCATCGTTTTCCTGGCACTCATCGAGTTTAGCCTGAAGTTCCAGAGCCATTTCTCTGTAAAAAGCATTGTATTTAGTAGGATTATTTAAGGTAATTTTTGCGATCCCATTAATAATCTCAAAGTCAATTGAATTCATAGTAGAAGTGCTGTTTAAATGCATTTAAAATATTCAAAAGGTTCTTTGCAATGATTGCAAGAATATAAAGCTTTGCATGCTGTAGATCCAAACTGACTAATAAGAACTGTTTCCTTGCTTCCACATTTTGGACAGCTTAATGATTTTGGACCGGATTGAAACAAAAGTCCTTTATCTTCAGATCCCTTCACCGGAGGGGCAATACCATATTTTTCGAGTTTAGTTAGCGCTAAATCTGAAATCCAATCAGTGGTCCATGCAGGAGAAAGAACTGTTTCAAGATTTACTTTTTTAAAGCCTTTTTCTTTTAGTTTTTTTACAATGTCTACCTCAAACACATTCATCGCTGGACAACCGCTATAGGTTGGGGTTATGCTAACATTGATCTCATCCTTATTTAAAATCCTAAATCCCCTTACAACACCTAATTCAACCACCGAAATGACGGGAATCTCAGGATCAGGAATTTCATTTAACCATTCCCAAACGAGTGTATCATTGATGTTTTTTACTTTCATTAGAAATAAAAATTATTAACCACAAAGTCCTCAAAGCATGGACAAAGTTCACAATGAAAATTAACAATTTAAATGAATTTTTATTATTTATCACTTAGTGACCTTAGAGCCTACTTTGTATCATTGTGGTTACTTATTTTTAATAATCCATTCAACAGTAGTCTTTTTTATTTTCTTTTTCATCTTCAAACCCCCGTCTTCGGTCTTCGGTCTCCTGTCTTTTTTTATTTTCTCTTCCCACTTCATGCTTCCCACTCCATTACCACTTCAACCCTGGATATGCCCTTTGTAAATGTTGTAACTCACTTAAAATGTGACCTAAATATTCGGTATGCTGTGCATTAAGTCTACCAGTTTGCATAAATTCATCCTTAGGTCGTTTTAAGGTAGCGCGATTTAAAACTTCATCTACAGTGCTATTCCAATCAGATCTGAGATCATTTAGATCAACTCCAATTCCCATCTCAATAAGGTTTTCATCCACTTCATTCATTTCAAATAGATCTCCTGTAAACATCCATATTTCATCAAATGCATGTTGCATCTTCTTTTTACTTTCCGCTGTTCCATCACCTAAACGAATGACCCATTCTCCTGAATGACGAAGATGATAGGTAACTTCTTTTAAAGACTTTAAAGCAAAAGCAGAAAGTTTTTGATCTTTACTTTTTCCTAAGGCTTTATAGAAATGATAGAAAAAGGCGCTATTCAGGAATAGTTTTGCGATACTATCCGCAAAATTCCCATTTGGTAATTCAGTAAGTAAAGTGTTATAATATTCTCGCTCACTTCTAAAATAGGCAAGATCATCTTCACTTTTTCCTTTTCCTTCAACTTCGGCGGCATAACTTAATGCAGCACGTGCTTGTCCAATTAGATCTAAGCTAATATTGGTCAAGGCGATATCTTCTTCTAATGTGGGTCCATTGCTTACCCATTCTGCTAATCGCTGACCTGCGATCAAACTACTATCACCTATCCTTAACAGATAATTAAATAATGCTTCTCTAAGTTCCATAATTCGATCTTATTAAATCTGTTTTGCTCCTTTAGGTACGTGGTAATGAGAAGCCTGACGGTATAGTTTATCATTTGCAGGATCAAAAAAGGAATCACTATCATCCGGATTTGAAGCAACAATATAATCACTCATGACTACCCAAATGGAAGTCCCTTCTCCACGTCGTGTATAGGTATCACGCGCATTTTGTAAGGCCATTTCCTTATCTGTTGCATGAACACTTCCGGCATGTTTATGAGGCATTCCGCTTTTATTTTGAATAAAAACTTCCCAAATATCTCCTTGTGTATCTTTTTCCATTACAATTTTTTTTAAACGGTTTGAGCTTCTTTTGTTCTTTGTTTTTCAGCATAAGCGATCGCTGCTTCCCGAACCCATAATCCTTCATCATGCGCTTTTTTATGATGAGTTACACGCTGTTTATTACATGGCCCATTTCCTTTTACAACATTCCAGAATTCATCCCAATCGATAGGACTGTGATCATAGTGTCCTTTTTCTTCATTCCATTTCAAATTTGGATCGGGTATGCTAAGTCCGATAACTTCCGCTTGTTGTATGGTCTTGTCGATGAATTTTTGACGAAGAGCATCATTCGAATCGCGTTTTATTTTCCACTTCATTGCATTTCCGGTATTCGGAGAATCTGAATCATGAGGACCAAACATCATTAACGAAGGAAACCACATGCGATTTAGTGCATCTTGTGCCATCTGTTTTTGCTCCGGACTTCCTAATGCCATTGTAGAAATGATCTCATAGCCTTGTCGCTGATGGAAACTCTCTTCAATACATATTCTAACCATGGCTCGTGCATAAGGACCATACGAAGTACGCTGTAAGGAAACTTGATTTACGATCGCTGCTCCATCAACAAGCCATCCAACCGCTCCCATATCAGCCCATGTTAATGTCGGATAATTAAAAATACTGGAGTACTTCGCTTTACCTTCATGTAACTGGTGTATAAATTCATTTCTTGATACTCCAAGCGTTTCACCTGCGGCATATAAATAAAGGCCATGACCTGCTTCATCCTGGATCTTAGCCATCAAGACAGCTTTTGCCCTAAGGGTAGGGGCACGAAGCAACCAATTTCCTTCCGGTTGCATTCCGATAACCTCGGAATGGGCATGTTGCGAAATTTGTCGTGCAAGATGATCTTTATAGCCTTCAGGCATCCAGTCTTTGGGTTCAATTTTCATTTCAAGATCAATTTTTTCTTGAAAATGGACTTCCTTTTCGTTCTCAGTCATAGCAGATAATTAATCTTATAAAAATAAGTGTTTAAGGGAAATTTCCCTAAACTATATTTTATCAAAATACATGGTCCCTAAAAGGCCTGAAAATGAACGAAATATTTAATTTTTGGATTTTGAACTTGTGCTGCCCACGACAGTGCGTCAGTAATTTGAGCTTGTTTTGGATTTTGGAATTAGAATTTTGTGCTTTCCCCAACTAATAGTCTACTCAAATTATTAAGTAATTCTCTTAACTAGTTCTCTATATTTGCATAAAATTTAACGATCAAAATTAGATTTAAAATCAATGAACGATATTTTAATTGAGAAGGCATATAGTATCCTGACACAATCCATCGCGCTTTTCACTATTATGAATAGCATTTCTGCAGGAGTAATCATGCTAACCTTAGTCCCTGAAACCGTTTCTCATAAAGCGCTTAAGCGAATTGCACTTAGAAATACAAAAGCAGTTTTTATTTCGATGATAGTACTATTTATCATTGGCGTTTATGTATTTGATGTTTTTGGTATTTCTCCTGCTTCTTTACGTGTTTTTGGAGGGATCATATTATTATTGATGGGAGTGAACATGGTTCAGGGTCATGATAAAAAATTAAATTCTAGTCAAAAAGAAAGAAGTGCTGCAATGGATAAAGAAGATATATCTATCGTACCATTGGCAATTCCAATTATTGTAGGTCCCGGATTGGCAACTTCTTTGATCACTTCTCAAATTGAAGCGAAAGATTGGATGGATTATGCAGTAACTATTATCGCTATTATCTTAGTTACTTTTTCAAATTATTTCCTTTTGTCAAACATGAATTATATAAAAATTCGATTGGGGGTTAATGGTATTAAAGTTCTGAATAGATTAATGGGATTAGTTGTAGGTAGTCTGGCTGTGCAAATGATTCTTTTAGGTTTGCAACAATTATGGAACTTATATGCATAAAAAAACCGATAGTTATCGGACAAAATTCTAAACAAGCTTTAAACACTAAATCCAAAACCAATCAGTCTCTGGAGGATTCAAGATTTCAAAAACTTGTTTTTTTCCTTAAATAACTAGCAACAAGCAATTTTGAAAATTGGGATATTTGAGCATTCGAATTTATTTAGGATTTTGAGTTTGGGATTTAGGATTTTAAGCAAAGTGTCCGAATTACTAAAAACAAAAAAACCGATAGCTTTTGACTACCGGTTTTTTAAATTATTCTTTCCCGTAAATCTGCGAGATACTTTTAAATCATTCCTTTTATTGCTTCATTTACATTGATAACGTGATCTCCAGCTCGTTCTAATAATGTGTAAAGGTTAGAGTAAATTAATCCGCTCTTTACATTATAATCTCTATTCTCGATACTTGTGAGATGAAGTTTTCTTAATTTTTTCTTGTTTGCATTAATTTCAAGTTCCAATTCTTGGGCTGATTGAATATCCACTTTATCCCATTGCCCATCCAGATTTATCGACATTAGAGAAATAGCAGCACCTACTTTTCCGGTCAGTTCTATTAATCCCTCACGTTGTTCTGGTGTAAACCATTGGGCTTGTTCTGCTTTTTTATCCAGCTCAATTCCAACTTGATATAAAATATCTGCAAGCCTTTCTAATTCATGAACTATGCTAAGCATGCTTCTTACCCTTAGAGATTCGCTTGCACTTAATTCGATCTCAGTAACTTTCGATAGAAAATCAGCGATCTCTATTTCCAATCGGTCCGTATTTTCTTCTTGTTTTTTGATTTTCTTTAAAAGCTTTTCAATTTTCCCTTTTTTGGTTTCTGTATACATTAGGGTAATTGATCCAACCATTTTTTTGGTAATATTGCTAAATACAACCAATTCCTTTTTAACCTCCATTAAAGATAATTCAGGTGTTTTAATTGCACCGGAATTAATGTATTCAAGATGAAATTCTTCGTCTTCTTCTCCTTTTGATTTCACAGTTCTGGTGGCTATTTTAACTAAAATCCCAGCAAATCCTATCAATATGATCACATTGGTTAAATTAAATAAGGTATGAAATATAGAAAGACCATAAGTAACGGATTCTTCTGTTATTTCCATGCCATTTGTGCCAAGCGGAGAGCCAAAGCCCATTTCAATACTAACCCAGTCAACCATCTGTATAAAGAGAGGAAATACCAAAAGCATCCATGATACACCAATGATATTGAACATTGAGTGAATTCGGGCAGACCGTTTAGCATATACATTTCCAATTACTGAAGCAAGTTCAGCAGTGATAGTAGTACCAATATTTTCTCCTAAAACCATTGCTGCTCCAATATCAAAACTAATCCATCCCTTTGCCACTAATACTAACGTTATAGTCATAGATGCACTAGATGATTGTACAATGATCGTTAAAAGCGTCCCAATTGCGATGAACAATAAATAAGAACCATAACCCCAATGTGCAAATCCTTGAAGGAATTCTAATAGCTCAGGATTACTCTTTATATCCGGAACAGAGTCTTTTAAAAAACTTAGTCCCATAAATAATAAGGCAAATCCAATTAAGAACTCACCCCAATATTTGGTCTTTTTATATTTAGAAAACATTAACGGGAAAGCGATTGCAATGATTGGAAGAGCCATTTTTCCAATACTCACTTTAAATCCAAATGTCGAAACTAACCAAGCTGTAATAGTAGTACCAATATTAGCACCCATCATAATTCCGGCGGATTGAATTAATGACAACAATCCTGCATTTACAAAACTCACCGTCATTACTGTTGTGGCGGATGAAGACTGAACCAAGGCAGTGATTAAAAAGCCGGATAAAACGCCTAAATAGCGGTTTTTTGTCATCGAGCCTAATATAAATCGCAGCTTATCTCCTGCAGCTTTTTGTAGGCCTTCGCTCATTATTTTCATTCCATAAATGAAAAATCCAAGAGCACCTATGACGGTTAAAAGATCTAAAAAATTAAATTTCATAATCTATTGTGGTTATTTGAGGGCAAAAGTAAATTTTGATACTAAACGATTAATCTTTGTAATGTTAAATTAAAGTTAATAATATTCATAAAAAGAGAGCAAGTATTTTTTCCATTACTCACAAAATGAAGGAAATTGAGCTATAATTTAAGTCTTTACAGATTCACTGCATTTCAATATTAAATTAAGGTTAAATAATAGGTATAAGCTTTATTAAGAGCTTTAATCAGGTTTAATTTGCGGAAAATTTTACCTGATGAAAAAAATACTATTAACGATTGCCCTTTTGGGGGTATTATCTATTTCCTATTCCCAAATTAAGTATGATGGGACCTTTGGGAAAGGAATTGGTTTCGAGACCAATGATGGAACTTTTGGACTTGTTTTTGGAACAAGAATTCAACCTAGATGGGACTTTACTTATGATTTACAGGACAGTACTTTTACTGATCGTATGACCATTAAAAGGTCTCGATTGAAATTCGATGGATTTTTTATAAATAAAGATCTTCGATATAAATTTGAATACGATGTAGTTGGAGGATATGTTAGAGACGCTGTAGTGAAATATAGGTTTGCTCCAAAATGGGATCTTTGGTTTGGACAAACTAAACTTCCGGGTAACAGAGAGAGAATTATTAGTTCTGCTAATATGAATATGATCGACCGATCTACTTATAATACCTTTTTTACTTTAGATCGTGATCTTGGATTTCAGTTGCATAATGAATTTACTTTAGGGGAAGTCCTTGTATTAAATCATTGGGCAGTCTCAGCAGGAAATGGAATACTTGATCTTTCTTCCTCAAAGGGAGTAGAGCTTACAGGTAAATTTGAAGTCCTTCCTTTTGGTGCTTTTACAAAAAAAGGGGATTACATTGGAGGAGACATCTACCATGAAGAAACAATAAAACTTTCTATTGCATTTGGAGCGGACTATAATATGTCAGCATATAAATCAAATGGGCAAATCGGAACTAGACCGGGAGAAAATGCAGATCTTTTGTTATTTTCTGGGGATGTGCTAATGAAATATAAAGGGATTTCATTGCTTGTGGAAGCAGGTGCAAGAAGCACCCCGAATCAATCTGCCATTGTTTATGATCCAGAAGGAAATGAAACAGGGGCCTTTTATACCGGCTGGGGAATGAATTTTCAAGGAGGCTATGTCTTTCAAAATATGTGGGAGATAGTAGGTCGATATTCATTTACAAACCCAAATATTGATTTTTACAAATCAAGAGAGGAATATCTTCTTGGAGTGAATAAGTATATATTCGGGCATAAATTCAAAGTCCAGGCAGACGCAGCCTATCATATGGTTGATGGAATAGATGATGCTGTTGTAGGAAGATTGCAATTAGAATTGCATTTCTAAACTGAGAATCTGTTTTTAGGGATCCTCGATAAGAGGATAAGTCCAATTATAAAGAAGGTAAGCAAGGCAAAAAGTGTGTTGCGCGTATCTCCACTTATGGCATATATGATACCATAAATGAGTGTTCCTAAAACAATACCCAACTTATCTGAAATATCGAAAAAGGAGAAGTAAGATGAATGGTCGATCGTTTGCGGTAATAATTTTGAATAACTTGATCTTGATAATGACTGTATTCCTCCCATAACGAGTCCAACAGAGCCGGCTAAAAAATAAAAACCAACAGCTGTATAGGTGAAAAAGGCTTGAAACATTATAAGAATCCAAAAGGCTACTGCAACCATCAAAGCGGGTATATTCCCAATTTTTCCTGATAAAAAACTGAAAAAATAGGCTCCTATGATTGCGATCAGCTGAATAATCAATATCGAAATGATCAGTCCTGAATCAGGCATACCTGTAATCTCTTTTTTAGCAAAAGTGATAGCCATGTACATCACAGTTTGCACTCCCATATTATAAGTGAAATAGGAAAGCAGGAAGCGTTTTAAGATAAGATTATGTTTAAGTGACTTCCAAACTTTCATTAATTCTAAATAGCCATTATATAAATAATGCTTATTCGTTTTATTCTGTCTCTTGCTTTCCGGTAAAAAATAAAATGTGATCAAACTAAATCCTATCCACCATAACCCTACACTTAAAAATGAAATTCGAGTCGCCTGTCCAACATAAAAAGAACGAGCTTCATTCTGCGCATCAACAATTGATTTCCCTTCTAATTGAACGATCAAATCTGCTTTCGTTGCAATAGCAAAAAACCATTCCGGTTGCATGATCATCAATAAATTAAAGATTAAAAGAATGACGGATCCAAGATACCCAAGTGAATAGCCCTTTGCGCTTACTTTATCCTGTAATTCCGGTGGGGCAATTTCAGGTAAAAAAGCATTGTAAAAAACAATGCTTCCCGAATAACCGATCGTTGCAAGAATTAGGAAGATCATCCCTATTTCGATTGCATCAACATTAAAAAAATAGAGTAGCGAGCAGGAAGTAGCACCGAGTATAGCAAAGAACTTCATAAAACTCTTTTTCTTTCCGGAATAATCTGCAATACCACTTAATAATGGAGTTATAAAAGCAATTAGAAGAAAAGAAAGTGAAAATGTCCACGATAATAGTGAGGTATTCCTGATTTGAATGCCAAATAGCTCTACTAAATCGCTTATCACTTCACCTGAATCATTTTTTGTAACAGTAATGTTTTCAAAGAAAATAGGAAAAATAGAGGAAGTAATGACCAATGTATAAACCGAATTGGCCCAATCATACATCGCCCATGCATTGATCTGTTTTGTATTAATATTTTTAGAAATCACTTTCCTTCTATTTTAAGGCAATATTAACTAATTTCAATAATTGATTTCTTTTTATCATATTTACTTGACTTTTACTCGTTTAAAACAAAGAACCAACTATGAAAATTTTATTTACTTTATTTTTATTCTTCCAGGTTAATGTCATTTTATTTTCACAAATCAGTTTTGAAGAGAGTTCCCAAGAAATGGGAATTTCAGACACTTTTGGTCCTTCAATATTTGGAGGTGGTGGCGTAACATTCTATGATTTTAACCATGATGGTTGGGATGATATAAGCATGGCAACTACGGAAGGAGACTCGATCAATTTTTATTTAAATACTGAGGGTAGTTTTGAAAAAATTCTTCCTTCTTTAGTAAATAATACAGCTCAGGTTAAGAATATTTTATGGGCCGACTATGATAATGATGGAGATGATGATCTGTTTGTAACCGGATATGATTCCGGAACCAATTTATATCAGAATCAAGGAGACCTCACTTTTATAGATGTAACTATAGATGCTGGGATAATAACTCCTCCTGCGGGATACCAAGGAGCAGCATGGGGAGATATTAATAATGATGGTCTTTTGGATTTATATATTACAACGAATTCTAATGGTCCTTTTGAAACCAATTATTTATTCATAAATAATCAAGATGGGACTTTTGATGATATTACCCAAAGTGCCGGAGTAGTTGATTCATTAAAATCTCCCTTTGGATTAGTATTTAGTGATTTAGACAGTGATGGTGATCAGGATATGTACTTGTCAATTGATCACAATGGAGGGAATTCGGTTTTTATTAATCAAGGAGATAATACTTTTCATGATGAAACGGCATCCTGTGGTGGAGGTCTTGAATTATACTCAATGTGCATAGCTGCCGGAGATTATGATAATGATGGTTTTGAAGATTTTTACTTTTCAAATATGCCACCGGAGGGAAGTAAAATGGCTAAAGGAAACGGAGATGGAACATTTACTGAAGTAGCTGAAGAAGCCGGAGTTAATTGGATGTCGGATGGTTGGGGAGCCAATTGGTTCGATGCTGATCTGGACGGTGATCTTGATCTCTTTGTATGTGGATGCCATAATATCTTAGACGGATTTGAATCTTCCGTTTTTTATGAAAACCAAGGCGATGGAACTTTTACAAGCCTTCCTTTATGCGGTTTTGAAAATGATACTATTAGAAGTTTCAGCAATGCAATCGGTGATGTCGATAATGACGGTTATCCTGATATTGTTGTCAATAATGAAGTAGGATACAATCTAACTTTATGGCATAATACTACTCAAAATGATAATCATTATTTAAAGATAGGATTAGAAGGGATTGATAATAATACAAATGGAATTGGAAGTTGGATAGAAGTTTATAATGATGGAGTCAGACAAAGAAGATATACCCATAGCGCAAATGGCTACTTAGCGCAAAATACTTCCTATGAAATATTTGGATTAGGTTTGAATAGCTCGGCTGATTCAGTAATCGTTTTATGGTTAAACGGAGAAATTGATGTTTTTTATAATGTTGAAGGGGATCAATTGTTTACCATTGTTGAGGGTACTGGAATCAACTCCGGAATTGAAGAGGATCTTTTGGAAGCATTTACACTCTACCCAAATCCGGCTAAAGACAAAATAATTATTGACCTTCCGGCTAATTTTCCAATAGTAAAATCGATTGATATTATGGATCTGGCTGGAAAGCACATAAAAACACAAAAAGTATTTTCTGTTGATAATACCATTAGCATAGATATAAATGAATTAACTAATGGAGTTTATATTCTTAATTTAAGAAGTGAAAAAGGAGTTTTTAATAAAAGGTTTAGCGTTCAAAATTAATTATTGAGCAGAAGTGCGGCAAAATAGGATAAGCTTAAAGCTCCATATCTTACCGCTTCTTCATCGGCATCAAACTTAGGATGATGAACAGGGTAGGTAATTCCTTTCGCTTCATTACGAACGCCTAAACGGAAAAAGCAAGCAGGCATTTTCTGACTATAATACGAGAAGTCTTCGGCTGACATACGAATAGCTAATTTTTCTACATTATCTTTACCTATAAGATCCTTTGCGGCGATTGCAATTTTATTTGTTAAGCTTTTGTCATTTAATAAAACGGGATATCCACCGACAATATTCACTCGGATTTCAACATCAAAAGCGGAAGCCATACCTGCAGCAATATCCTTTATTTTTTGATGCGCTTTTTTCCTCCAATCTTCATCAAATGTTCTGAATGTACCTTCCATTGAGACTTTTGAAGGAATGACATTGGTTGCGCCATCTGCAATTACTTTTCCGAATGAAAGAACACATGGAATAGAAGGGGGGCATAATCGACTCACGATCTGTTGTAATTCTACTAATAAATGAGCTGCAATAATAACAGTATCGGCATGTTTATCGGGTGCAGCCGCATGACCTCCTTCTCCTATGACGTCAATGTAAATCTCATCCCCCGAAGCCATATATTTTCCAGACTTAAACCCTAGACTGCCTACTTTCATGCTTGGTTCAACATGCAATCCTATGATTGCCTCTGGAAAAGGATCACCTAATGCACCTTCTTTTAGCATAGCAGAAGCTCCACCGGGTAATTTTTCTTCACCTGGCTGAAATACAATAAGAACTTCGCCACTCCACAAATGTTTTAATTGATGCAACAGATAACAAGCGCCCAATACAGATGTAGTATGCACATCATGGCCGCACGCATGCATGCAACCATTATTAATGGATTTATATTTAGTATTATTCTCTTCTTTTATAGGCAAGGCATCTATATCACCTCTTATTGCAATGCGTTTAGTTGAAGACGATTTCTCTCCTTTAAGTGTAGCAACAATTCCTGTTTTCACCCATCCATCTGTAAATGGAATTCCCCATTCTTTTAATTTCGTTTTTATAAAATCCGAAGTTTCAAATTCTTGAAAAGAGAGTTCTGGATTCGCATGTAAATGCTCTCGAATTAATTTTAATTCCGGATACACTTGATGGCTTAGCTCAATAAGGAGTTTTTGATCTATCATTTATTGAAAATTAATTTAAGAGCAGCTATTAGCATAATGATTCCAAAACTTCTTTTTACTAATACTGGCGATAAGGAGAGACTTAATTTCGAACCAAAATAACCACCAATAATAAATGTAACAGCAAGGATAGCAGCGAATTTCCAATTAAGGTTATCAGATTTCGCATAATTCATCACCGCTAAAATTCCAATAGGAGGAAGCATCATAGCCAAACTTGTGCCCTGCGCTTGAAATTGCGTCATTCCAAGAAAAAAGATCAAAGCCGGAACAATGATTAATCCTCCACCGATCCCAACAAATCCTCCAAGTATACCCGCAGCTAAACCGATGATTGCTAAAATAACAATAGTGTCTGTTTGCATCTTTTTAAAAGTCTAAACTAAGTGAAAAATAAAAAACTGATGGTAATGTAACTCCATCATCCACACCCCATGCCCAATCTGCACGCATAAAATAACCTAATAAACGAGTTCTAAGTCCAAATCCATATCCATATATAATTGGTTCTCTATTACTATCAATTGTAATTAACAGAGGAGGTTTAGAAATGATGGTTTGATTAAATGTATTATCTTCTGAATAGGGATTCGATCCACTCCAAGCGGTACCAATATCATAAAATCCAACAATTTGAAAATTCTTAATAAAGTCTGATTTTATTGGAGAATTAATGAAGTATTTAAAGATAGGCCATCTCATTTCAATATTTGCTAAAGCCATACTTGATCCATTCCGTGCGTTGATGAAAAACCCTCGAACAGGAGCTCCCATAGCTTGGAAGTAGTAATTTTGAGAAAAATCGATTGGAGTGGAATAATCGACTTTGCTGCCAAATAACCAACTATTTACACCTCCAACATAATGGATTAACTTGCGACTCCCAATTGAAGTATTAGCACCAAATCGAAATGCAATAATCAAATCACGATGCACTTTTAAATAATGCCTGATATCTAATCCTAATATCGTAATGTCTGAACTTGATTCTAAAGGATTTAAATTATCATTTCTCGCATCAGGTTCATAATAAAATTCCCCCCAGATCTTAAACCTCCAACCATTATAGAGATTGAGTCCTTTTGAAATGGTATTGTCAAATACATAAGCGAGTTTAACCCCAAAAGTATTAACATATTGATCAGGTTCAATCAAATTAAAAGGATCTGTAGCTAGGGTTGTGTAATCATCAAGGCGATAAAAAATACGTGTTTCAAATCGATCGATTTCACTTAAAGGATAACGCATTTCATAAGAGACTTGTGTGGTTTTAAGTTTAATAACATTAAAACCGTTACTTGTTCCTTCCTCAACCTGTCTTTCAAAAATAAATTTTTTATCAATTCTTCTTTTTAGATTTTCATAATATAGCAGATAGTTGGTATTCTGTAAATTGGCTCCAAAACGGAATCCTCCAACAATCCTATAATCTTCAAATAGGTCTGAAATTCCATATTTAATATAAAAACTAAACCCAGGCATAACATTTCCCGGACCAGTAAACGATTGATAAAATGAACTATTAAACGAATTATCAATTTGCGTAATAACAAAATCGGTAGCAAAATTAATATTGTAATTTCTTTGTGAAGGCAATTTGAAATTACTCAAAGATTTTACATTTTGAGTCGAATCAGAAGCAACAATAATCTCTGTATCTTCATCAATATACTCATCGATTCGAATCACTTCTTTTGTATAATTCACCCCATCTGTATTTAAGAAAGTAACATCTTCATCCTCTTTTTTATCTTTACTAAT
>JAHECK010000121.1 GCA_024641785.1 Flavobacteriales bacterium
CTTCAGATATTTGTTCAGGTGCTACCTGGTCTTACAATGAAGGTGAATGGATGGATGCTTGTGCTAACACAGGATCTATCGAAGTAACCTTCATCGCGACTGATGACTGTGGAAATTATGCCATGACTACAGCTACATTTACTGTTGTTGACACTACTGCTCCTTCTATTGATGTAGAAGCAAGTGATATGACCGTAGAATGTGGTTACGAAGCCATGTATGCTTACGATGACTGGTTAATGTATAACGGAAATGCTTCTGCTTCTGACCTTTGTGGTGAAGTTGAGTGGAGCTATATGGAAGTGGATGCCGCTGAAGGTTGTGGAAATACCGGTTATTCAACCGTCACATTTACTGCGACTGATGAGTGCGGAAACAGTGCTTCTACTACCGCTACATTTACAGTGATTGATACTACTGATCCGGTGTGGGAAGTAGCTCCGATTGCAGACATCTATTTATATGACTGTGTGGAAGCTGAGTTCAATACTCCGGTAGCTTACGACAACTGTGGTAATGTAACTATTACTTTCGTTGACACTCCTCATTCAGGCGGATGCCCAACAGGTATGTCTTACGAAAGAGTATTTACTGCAACGGATGAGTGTGGTAACTCTATCTCTGCCGCTACTTTTGTTCACATCAATGATCAAACTCCTCCTTCAGTAGATACTGAAGCTATGGATATGACCGTGGAATGTGATGGTAGTGGAAATGGAGATGCGTACCAAAACTGGTTAGCTAACTACGGCGGATTCGAAGCCTCTGATAACTGTTCTGATGTAACGTATGGTTACACTGTAGAAATGTTAGAAGGTTGCAGCGAATTTACCGGTGGATACCATGTAACATTTACTGCCGAGGATGCCTGTGGAAATGTAGCTTCTTCTGATGCTTACTTCTATATCAATGACACTACTGCTCCAATACTAGTAGGTGTTCCTGATAATATCTTAGATCCTGTTGAGTGTGATCAAATTCCAGCCCCTGCTGATGTAACTGCCGATGATCTGTGCAGCTCTGCTACAGTAACTATGGAAGAAAGTTTTGATTATGGAGATGATTACATGTGTAATTATGCCATCATCAGAACCTGGACTGCAACAGATGAGTGTGGAAACATGAGTTCTGCTACTCAAACGATCAATGTTCAGGATAACACTGCCCCTGTATTTGATCAAACAGTGGCTGATATAACTGTGGAATGTGGTATCGATGAGATCCCTGCTCCTGAGCAATTAACAGGTACAGATAATTGTATGAGTAATTTACTTGTTGCTTCTGTAAGCGATCAGTATATCGATGGAGGTTGTCCTCTTGGAGAGTCTATCGAACGTACTTATACATTAACTGATATGTGTGGTAATACTGCTACCCAGGTTCAGATCATCACTGTTGAGGATAATACGCCTCCTATGATCTATGGTCCTTCGGATGCATTATACAGCTGTATCGATGATGTACCAGGTGCTTCTATTGATGATGTTGATGCCTACGATGCCTGTACTTCTGTACTGGTTACCTTAGGTGAAGTAATTGAAGCAAATGGTTGTAACTATGATATCGAAAGAACATGGACTGCAACTGACCTTTGTGGAAATTCAACTTCTTATACTCAATATATTACTGTAGTTGATGATATCGCTCCTGTTATTATCTCAGGTCCTGAGGATATGACTGTGTCATGTGCCAACTTGATCCCTGAAGCTAATACAGCGCTTATCATTGCAGAGGACAATTGTTCTGATGTTACGGTGACCTATGCAAATGAGTTGGTAGGGGATGATTGTGATGCCATCCTTACTCGTACTTATACTGCGACTGACGCTTGTGGTAATGCAACTGATTATGTTCAAACCTTCACTGTCCATGATGATGTGGCTCCGGTGATCGTTGCTGCTCCAGTTGACTTAGCATTCGAGTGTTATGCAGATGTACCTGCAATCGATGCCGATGCCTTGATCGCGATCGACAACTGTAACTCTGTGACTGTTGTTGCCAGTGACCTAATCGATGGCGATGAGTGTCAGGCGACTATTTACAGAACCTACATTGCATCTGATGCTTGTGGTAACTCTGTAACTCATGTTCAGACCATTACTGTAAACGATGATGTGGCTCCTGTTATTAGTGAAGGACCTGCTGATGTGACTGTGGCTTGTGTGGATGATATTGAGGATGCAGATGTGTCATTGATCGTTGCGACTGACAACTGTTCAGGTGTGACTGTAACTGTGGATGGGGTAATGGAAGGAAATAACTGCTACGCAGTAATGACCCGAACTTATGCTGCTACAGATGCATGTGGAAACACTTCTTACTTCGTACAAACCATTACTGTAATGGATGATGTAGCGCCTGTGATCATGTCAGGTCCAATGAATGCTGCTTACCAGTGTGTTGGTGATGTGCCTGAGCCAGGTAATGACCTCTTAGCTTCTGATAACTGTGGTGGCGATGTTTACCTAAGTTTAAGTGAAGAGAGTACCGGAGATGACTGTAATAAAACGATCACTCGTACTTGGATCGCCTATGACGAATGTCAAAATGCTTCTGAGCCTTGGGTACAAGTAATTACAGTGATGGACGATACTGCTCCTGAACTTGTCGGAATTCCTGAAGATCTAGACATTGATTGTGGCGATGATATTCCTGCTGCAGCGGATGTATGGGCAATGGATAACTGTTCCGGTGAACTAGAGGCTACTTTCGAAGAAGTGAACAACGCTCCTGAGAATCCTCCATGTTTACTTGAAACTCCTTTCGGACAAGGTGGTTCATGGGCACTATGGTTACCACAACTTGCAAGTGGAAGTTTATCAGCCTTCTGGGTATTTGATGCCAATGGCGGAGTATTCACTGAGTTTAACGATGGTACTGCTACTATTAGTGGTAACGTAGTGAACACATTGGATCCGGCTAAAGGATTTGATATCAATATCACTTTAGAAGACAAGAAAACTTGGGATGAATGGCATAATGGACCAAATAATGGTAACTACAAAGATGACTTCGGTTTCGGTGCAGCTTACTATGAAACCTGGAGCTACTATGTGATCTCTAACACCAGTACCCTTGTTGGATCAGGTGACCTGGTTGGTTCTACATTAAGCTTAACACATGCGCCTGCAAACCTATACTACGGTTTCCAAGTGGGTATCGCAGCCAATAACAACAATGCCAACTACGGTGGCGGCGGTTGGTTCGACTACACTGGAACGGTAGATGGTAACAGCGTAAGTGGTAACGGTGATGTCGCTTTCGATGCAGAATGTATTCCTTGTGATTACACCATCTTAAGAACATGGACGGCGGTTGATGATTGTGGTAATGAAGTGTCACACACTCAAACCATCAATGTGATCAGCATTCCTGAAGCGCCTATTGATGTGGATGTGTTGAACAAACCAACAAGTCAGGATTACGCTATGCTACTTGCATTCCCTAATCCTTTCATTGACAAAAACAATGTAGAATTTGAATTAGCTGAAGATGCAAATGTGATCTTAAGCGTGTACAATGCCGATGGTAGATTGATCGAAGAAATGTATCGAGGATCTGTTAAAGCAAATGAAACGTACAAATTCCAATTCAATGCTGTTAACTTACCTACCGGAGTTTATATCTATAAATTGATTACTCCGAATGAAATACTAGTTGAACGTGTTGTGCTAACCCGATAGTAGCAAGCGGTTCAAGCAATTAAGCCTCCTGACTCCGGTCAGGGGGCTTTTTTGTTTAAAAAATATTTTTTTGAATAAATAATTAAATCAAAAATTGAATAAATAAAACAAGTATCTTTAATTAGCTAAAAGAAGATTTACTTTTGCTTTGCAACAAGGAATTGAAATAGAAATATTAAACATCTGGATAAGTCAGTCAATTGGAAATTAGGCTAGGTTTTTATGGCAATAGATGATAAAATAGAAATTGATTTGGAATTAGAGAAAAGGCAAATTCAAAATGCTTATCGTTCCCTGCTTCGCGCTGCCAAAAAAGTGACTGAAAAGGAGGAACTAAAAAAGATCAGAAAAGCCTTCGAATTTTCTCTGGAAGCCCATAAAAATGATCGGCGTAAATCCGGAGAATTATACATCTTTCACCCTATTTCGGTCGCACGAATTGTTGCCGATGAAATGGGCTTAGGTTCTACCGCTATTATATGCGCCTTACTTCACGACACCGTTGAAGATACAAATGTTACCTTAAAGGATATTGAACGCGAGTTTGGTAAAACGGTGAGAAAGGTGATCGATGGACTGACCAAAATCGATGAATTTTCTGAAAATACATCCTCACTTCAAGCAGAGAATTTTAAAAAGATGTTGCTCACATTGTCGGATGACGTAAGAGTAATTTTGATCAAACTGGCCGATCGACTGCATAATATGAGGACCTTAGATTCAATGCGTTATGATAAGCAATTGAAGATCGCCTCCGAAACGCTTTTTTTATACGCCCCTTTAGCCCACCGACTTGGACTTTATTTGATAAAGTCAGAATTGGAAGATCTGTCATTAAAATATAAAGAACCGGAAGTTTACAATGAAATTCAGCTAAAACTTCAAAAGACCGCCGATGTAAGGCAACGGTTTATACGCCGCTTTTATACCCCGATCAAGAAAAAACTTCAGGAAGAAGGTTTCGATTTTGATATTGCGGGAAGAACCAAATCGGTATTTTCGATCTGGAATAAAATGCAAAAGAAGCAGGTGACCTTTGAGCAGGTCTACGATCTTTTTGCTATTCGTATTATTCTTAATACCGATCTGGAGAATGAAAAGGCTCAGTGCTGGAAAGTATATTCGATTGTAACGGACTTCTACCACCCTAATCCTGATCGTTTGCGTGACTGGATCTCAACACCAAAAGCGAATGGTTATGAGTCGCTTCATACTACCGTAATGAGTCCGACCGGAAAATGGGTGGAAGTACAAATAAGAACCCAGCGTATGCATGAGATCGCTGAAAAGGGTTTTGCGGCTCACTGGAAATATAAAGACGGAAAAGTAAAAGATAACAATCTCGATGTCTGGCTGGAAAGAATTCGGGAAATGCTAAATCAGGATGACGAAGACGTAATGGAATTCATCAGTGATTTTAGATTGAATTTATTTGCCGATGAGATCTATATTTTTACTCCTAATGGAGATATCATTAATCTCCCTGCAAATGCTACCGCATTGGATTTTGCTTATGAAATACATACACAGGTCGGAAATCATGCCAGTGGAGTAAAGGTCAATGAAAAACTGGTTCCCCTAAGCAGCGTGCTGAAAAGCGGAGACCAGGTAGAAGTCATTACTAATAAAAAACAAAGACCACGGCCGGAATGGTTTAATTATGTTATTACCGGAAAGGCTCGTTCAGGAATCAGAAAAGAATTAAAAGCTGCAGAAAAAGAGCTGGCGGCTCAGGGAAAAGAAATCCTTGAACGCAGATTTAATAATTTAAAGGTAAACTTTACCAGCGAAAACATAGATCAGCTTCAAAAATATTATGGTATTGATAATACATTAGAATTCTACTCTCTTATAGCCCAAGGGAAAAAAGATCTAAAAAAGCTGAGAGATTTTGTAGTCAAGGCTGGTAATATTCAATTCGATAAAGCGCCGCTGCCCGAGAGTGATAAATCAGGTCCATTACAAAAGTTTATCAGTCGTCCTAATCTTAATAAAGAAACAATTATTATTGGTCAAGCGAATGATAAATTCGACTATATCCTTGCCAAATGCTGTACACCTATTCCGGGTGATCCAATTTTTGGTTTTATTACCATTAATGAAGGGATCAAGATCCATCGGACCAATTGTCCCAATGCAACACAATTAATGTCAAATTATGCCTATCGTGTTATAAATGCCAGATGGGAATCAAGGGAACATAAAGAGTTTAGTGTTAAACTTCATTTTACAGGAGTTGACGATATTGGATTGGTAAATAAGATCACCACTGCCATAAGTAAAAAGTCAAATATTAATATCAAGGCCTTGAAATTTGATACAAATGATGGTGTATTCAATGGTGAAACAACAATAGAAATCAATGATACTGAGCAATTGGCGGGACTAATAAGCGCATTAAAAAAGATAGAAGGCGTTTTCACTGTTGAAAGGATTAAAACTAAAGACTTTTATAACGCTTAAATCTCCTTTTTGTTAACTTTGCGCCTTAGTAATCGATTATGCCAGAAAATGATATTAAAGAAAGTGTAAAGCAAATTTTTGCTGCTTATCTTGTTCAAAATGGACATCGTAAAACACCCGAACGTTTCGCTATTCTAGCCGAGATATATGATTATGAAGGTCATTTTGATATAGAATCCTTGTATATCAAAATGAAAAATAAAAAGTATCGGGTAAGCAGGGCCACCTTATATAATACCATTGAATTATTATTGGCAAGTAATTTGGTAAGGAAGCATCAGTTTGGTCAGAACATTGCTCATTTTGAAAAATCACATCGAAATCAGCAACACGACCATCTTGTTTTAACCGATTCCGGGGAACTTATCGAATTTTGCGACCCTCGAATACAACAAATTAAAGAAACGATCGAAAACTTATTCGACGTACAAATAATGCATCATTCACTTTATTTTTATGGAGTGAAAAATGGAAATGACACAAGTGTTTCAAAGGAAACAACAAATAAGAAAAATAATCCGAAATAAGATTTATGAAAGCAGATGTTCTGTTAGGCCTTCAATGGGGAGACGAAGGAAAGGGTAAGATTGTAGATGTATTAACTCCTGAATATGACATAATAGCTCGTTTTCAAGGGGGGCCAAATGCGGGTCATACACTTGAATTCAATAATATAAAACATGTTCTGCATACCATTCCGAGTGGTATTTTCAGAGAAGATAAATTGAATATTATAGGTAATGGAGTTGTGATAGATCCTATTATTTTGAAAAAGGAGATCGATGCTTTACAGAAATATAATATCGATTTTAATAAGAATTTATTGATCTCTAAAAAAGCACATCTTATCTTACCTACCCATCGATTATTGGATGCCGCATCAGAGCAGGCAAAAGGTAAAAACAAAATCGGATCTACTTTAAAAGGAATCGGTCCTACCTATATGGATAAGACCGGTCGTAACGGACTTCGCGTTGGAGATATTTTTGAAGATAATTTTCAGGAGCGCTATGATAAATTGGTAGCCAAACATGAAAATCTTTTAAAGTATTACAATTTTGAATATGAATTGACTTCCATGGAATCCGATTGGTTTAAGGGAATTGATTTTATTAGAGGGCTACATGTTATTGATTCTGAACACTTTATCAATAATAAACTAAAAAATGGCCATCGTGTTTTAGCAGAAGGAGCACAGGGATCTTTGTTGGACATTGATTTTGGAACTTACCCATTTGTTACTTCTTCCACTACCGTCACTGCCGGAGCATGTACCGGATTAGGTGTGAGCCCGAATAAGATCGGAGATGTGTACGGAATTTTCAAAGCCTATTGTACTCGTGTTGGTTCAGGTCCTTTTCCAAGCGAATTGGATAATGAAGTGGGTCAGAAATTACGCGATATGGGCCATGAATATGGGGCAACTACGGGAAGACCCCGCCGATGTGGATGGATCGACCTGCCTGCTTTAAAATACACCATCATGATCAATGGGGTAACAAAGCTTTGCATGATGAAGTCGGATATTCTAAGTCATTTTAGCAGTATTTCGGTGTGTACTCATTATAAATACAAGGGCGAAGTGATCGATTATTTCCCTTATGATGTAGTGGATGTGGAAGTAGAACCTATCTATACAGAACTTCCGGGTTGGAATACTGATCTTACCGAAGTGCGTAAAGAAGCCGATTTTCCAAAAGAATTCTCTGCCTACATAAGCTACTTGGAAAAAGAGCTTGAAGTTCCAATTACTATTGTATCTGTAGGGCCCGATAGAAATCAAACTATAATTAGAAGTGTTTAAAAAAGGGGTATTTCCCGGGCATATAAACATTCTTTTTCTAGTACTGATCTATTTTCTTCCCATGAATGAAATTCATGGGCAAAAAAAACGCAGGATAAATATTCTTAATGCGGAGACCCTCGAGTATGACATTGCTCTTGGACAAAATGTACAGCGCTTAAAAGGCAATGTGCAATTTGAGAATAAAGGCATGTTACTTTTTTGCGACAGCGCCTATTTCTATCCTAATAACTTTGTCGAAGCCTTTGGGAGAGTGCATGCCAATCGTGGAGATAGTATCCATATGTATTCTGATTCCCTTGAGTTTGACGGCGACAATCAAGTCGCTTTAGCCAGTGGGAATGTCAGTTTAAGCGATCGTGAGATGCTTTTAAAAACCGATCAGCTCCACTTTAACATCAAAGAAAATACTTCTTCCTATTTTACCGGAGGAAAGATCGTAAACAAAGAAAACACCTTAACCAGCAAAAGAGGTTATTACAATTCGAATAATAAGATCTTCTCATTTAAAGACAGTGTGGAATTAAAGAATCCGGAATATACCATGTACACGGATACCCTTCAGTTCAATACTATGTCTGAAATTGCCTATTTTTTTGGACCGACTACCATCATTTCAGAAGAATCTACTATTTACACTGAAAAAGGATGGTATAATACTCAAAACGATAAATCAGAGCTAAGCCTGAATAATAAGTTAACGAGTGATGAGCAAACACTTTTTGCTGATAGTATTCTCTATGACAGATCTTCAGGCATATCCCGGGCGTATTTTAGTATCCTGATTTCTGACACTACGAATAAATTGGCAATTACGGGTGAATATGGCTTGTACAATCTACATAGTCACCGCTCCTTTGTGACTCAAAAAGCGACGATGATACAAGCTTTCGAAGAGGAT
>JAHECK010000022.1:0-16338 GCA_024641785.1 Flavobacteriales bacterium
CACCCGTGACCTTGACGGACAATCAGATAAAAGAAATTCTGCTGATTTTGCCTTGTGGAAAAAAGCCGAAAAAGGACATTTGATGCAATGGAATTCGCCTTGGGGGAAAGGATTTCCCGGATGGCACCTCGAGTGTTCTGTTATGAGTACAAAATATTTAGGGGAAAGCTTTGATATTCACGGTGGCGGAATGGATCTTAAATTCCCACATCATGAATGTGAAATTGCACAAAGTACAGCAGCAGACGGAATAGAGCCGGTTAAATATTGGATGCATACTAATATGCTTACCGTTGAAGGGAAAAAGATGTCGAAATCATTAGGAAATGGATTTACACCTAAAGAACTTTTAACGGGTGACCATCCCCTCCTAGAACAAGGCTATAGTCCGATGACTGTCCGTTTTTTTATGCTGCAAAGCCATTACTCAAGTACCCTTGATTTTAGCAATTCTGCCTTACAGGCAGCCGAAAAAGGATTTGCCAGAATGATGCAATTATTCGACACTCTAACATCCTTAGAAGTTTCTGATCAGAATGATTTTGATTTCGAAAAATTTGAATTGGATTGCTATACTGCAATGAATGACGATTTTAATACTCCAATTTTAATCGCTCATTTATTTGATGGTGGGAAATTCATCAATAGTGTAAAAGCCGGTTCTAAAAAAATTAATAAGGAAACAAAGGATAAACTTGTTGAATTATACCGCGGCCTTCTATTTGATGTTCTCGGTTTTCTTCCAATGGAGGAGAAAGGGAATAAGGAATTGATCGATTTCTTAATGTCGACGATCATAGATGTTCGAAATACAGCCAAGAAGGATAAGAATTTCGCGCAAAGTGATGCAATACGAGATAAACTTAGTAATTTAGGGATAACACTTAAAGATTCACGTACGGGAACTGACTGGGAGATTAATTAAGTTGGATTTCCATTTATACTTTGTTTGAACCTTTCAGCATCTATCATTCTCCTCTGATTAAATTTTAATGCACCGTATGCATGTGTCTGTTATTTTTGTCTTGGAATAAACCTATTTTGAAATGATAAAATACATAGCTTCAGCCATCCTTATTTTAGCAGCAACAAGTCTGCAAGCACAAGAAAAAGTTAAATGGCAACTTGATTCTTGCATCTCATTTGCACAAGAAGAAAATATTCAGATCAATAGAAGTAAACTGAATATGGAAAGGGTTCAACAAGATGAGCTTAATGCAAAGGCATCTTTATTGCCTTCTATAAATGCAAGCGCAAGTCAGGGATTTAATTTCGGACAATCGATCGATCCATTTACAAATCAATTTGCCACCGAAAGAGTGCAATATGGAAATTATGGAGCGAGTCTTTCATTCGATTTATTTAGAGGATTATCAAAATATAAAGAAGTAAAAAGAAGTCAGACTGATTATGAAGTCAATAAATTAGAAACCGACCGAATGATCAATGATATTTCTCTAAATATCGCAACCGGTTATCTGCAGATCCTCTTTCAACAGGAATTGCTTAAAGTTGCACAGGAACAAGTGGCTATTTCTCAAATGCAGGTTGATCGAGTGAAGCAATTATTTGATGCCGGACAAGTGGCAAATTCAGATTACTTAGATATAAAAGCTCAATTGGCAAATGATGAATTAACCAAGGTAAAAGCAGAAAATGAACTTTTGCTTTCTTATGTTAATCTTGTTCAATTAATGCAATTACCTGCAGAGCTTCAAAGAGATTTCGATATTGAAGTTCCGGATCTTTCAGCTTATGATAACATGGAGCTCTTCGTTACACCGGGAGAAGTATATAATGCAGCACTTGAAATAATGCCGGAAGTGCTTCGTGATAAAGAATCGATCGCTCGAAATGAAATGAATTTACAAGTGGTAAAAGGAAATTACTGGCCTAGTTTATCTTTTACTGCATTTGCCGGTTCAGGTTATTCCGGTAGAAATTATAATGATTTTAATGATCCTGAAAGTGGTACAAAATCATGGGGTGATCAATTTAATGATAACTTAAATTATCAAACAGGTCTGTCATTGCGAATTCCGATCTATAATGGTTTAGCGGTTAGAACAAGTACTCAAAAAGCAGAAATTGCTATTCGAGAAGCGAGTTATAACCTTTCTGAGACTAAAAATAATCTGGAACAAGCCATTCAAAAAGCATATTATGATGCTTTAGCAGCAAAACAAAAATATTCCGCTTCCATTACCGCAGTTGAGTCATTGACTGAAGCCTTTGCCTATTCTCAATTAGAGTATGAAGAAGGGGTGATAGATCAGGTGACATACAATCAGGTGAAAACTAATTTGACAAAAGCCGAAAGCGATTTGGTTCAAGCCAAATTTGATTATATTTTTAGATTGAAAATACTCGACTTCTACCAAGGTAAACCACTCGAGTTATAATCAAATTAAAATGAAAAGAAAATACATCTATTGGATTGTTGGAATCATTGTAATTATCATAGCAATTATTGTTTTTGCAAAGAAAAAAGGTAGCGGTAATGAAAGTAAAGTTTTTACAGATATTGTTTATATTCAAGATATTACAGAGTCAGTTTCAGCTAATGGAAAGATCCAACCTGAAACGAACGTAAAAATAAGTTCAGAAATTTCTGGAGAGATCATTGAACTACACGTTGTTGAAGGTCAGAATGTAAACAAAGGAGACTTACTGGTTAAGATCAATCCGGATCTCTATATTTCTTCTTTAAATCGATCCGAAGCAGCATTAAATTCTGCCAAAGCAGATCTTGGGAATGCCAAAGCCAGATTATTACAGTCTGAGTCTAATTTAAAAAACTCCAAAAGGATCTATGAACGCAATAAGACTCTGTTCGATCAGGGAGCTATCTCAGAAGCCGAATACGATAATCGAAAAACAGAGTATGACCAAGCACAAGCTGAAGTAGAAGCTCAAGTTGAAACCGTAAAAGCGGCTGAATATCGAATTAAGAGTTCTGCAGCTACAAGGAATGAGGCTCTTGATAATTTAAAGAGAACTACGATATATGCACCTGAAAATGGAACGGTCTCAGGATTGGAAGTTGAAAAAGGGGAGAGGGTAGTAGGTACAGGACAAATGGCAGGTACCCATATGATGGATATCGCTCAAATGGATGTAATGGAGGTTAATGTAGATGTAAATGAAAGCGACATTGTTAGGGTGAGTATGGGAGATACTGCATTGATCGAAGTGGATGCTTATATTAATAGGAAGTTTAAAGGTGTGGTTACTGAGATCGCAAATGCGGCTAGTGGTAACAGTACTCTGTCGATGGATCAGGTAACTAATTTTGAAGTAAAGATCAGAATTCTTAGTTCTTCTTATACTGATATTTTAAATGAAAATGTTTCTCCTTTTAAGCCGGGTATGTCTGCTACTGTCGATATACAAACTCAAACAGTTAAGATGGTGATGGCAATTCCAATCGAAGCAGTTAGTACAAGAGAAGACACCTCTTCTACTGCTAAGAGTTATGATAAGTATCGTAAAAAAGGAAAAAGAGATAGAGAAAGCGATAATGAAGAAGAGGATGAGGAAGTCAAAACAAAAAGCGCTAATCGATCTGATGATCTAGAAGAGCCAAGCTCTTTTACTATTGTATTTGTTGTAGATAATGGTAAAGCAAAAATAAAAGTTGTAGAAACCGGGGTTCAGGACGATCGTTTTATTGAAGTAAAAAGTGGTTTGAGTGAAGAAGACGAAGTCATTATTGGGCCTTATGATCAGGTTAGTCGAAAATTGATCAATGGTGCGAGTGTAGAGATCAGTTCTAAAGAAGATTTTTATTCCGGAGATGAAAAAGATAAGTAGAGAGAAGTTGGAAGCTGGAAGCACGAAGTAAAAAAAAATGAAATTCGGAGCACAAAATCCGAAATCCTTAATTAATCCAAATTACAAAATAAAAATGTTTAAAAGAGAAATTTTCAATGTGGAAACTTTGAATTTTGGGATTCGTTCTTTGAGCTTTTTTAAATTTGAATGAACTACCGAACTGCCATTTTTTCTTAACATCTTTGTCACTTCATATACATTTCAAAGTAAATTATGGATCCGATCATACTTCATATTGAAACCGCAACTAAAACATGTTCCATTGCTGTAAGTTCTGGAAGTAAATTATTGTCTTTTAAGGAATCAAATGATAGTGAATATTCTCATTCGGAAAAATTAAATGGCTTTATAGAAAAGGTTTTGGCGGAAGCAAAAGTTAATATGAAAGCGCTGAACGCTATTTCTGTTTCCAAAGGACCGGGTTCATTTACCGGACTTCGCATCGGAGTCTCATCTGCTAAAGGAATCGCATATGCTTTATCAATACCAATTATTACTTGTAATACATTAGATTGTTTAGCGAGTGGATTTATACAAAGCTTCGCAATAGGAGCAAAGGACCTTATCATCCCAATGATTGATGCCCGAAGACTTGAAGTGTATATGAAAGTGATTGATGCTCAATTAAATTCAATCGAAGATACTCAGTCAAAAGTGATTGATCCATCCAGTTTTGATTTATATTTAAAAGAAGATAGAAAAATTCATCTTATTGGAGATGGAGCATTTAAATTCCATTCTATTTTTCAAGACCATCCACAAATTACTATTCATAAAAGCTTTTTACCTTCATCCAGGTTTATGCTTTCATCATCATATGAATCCTTTGAGCTTAAAAAATATGAAGATCTGGCTTACTTTGAACCCTTTTATTTAAAGGATTTTGTGGCGATTAAACCAAGGAAGATTTTTTAGGATAAAAGTAGGAAGCTTGAAGTAGGAAGTGGGAAGAGATATGTTATGTAATGATAATAATTTAAACATGTTAGGTTAAATCCCACTATTTTAACCACAGAGATACACAAAGTAGGCGCTGAGCCCACTAAGAGACTTAGCTAACACATTTTTATAGTAAAAAAGTTTATAATACTTGTGACCTTTGAGCCTACTTAGTGACCATTGTGGTTAATTTTTATAAAATTTTCTGAACTATGGAATTACCGAACTTCTATTCCTAAAACCCTTCCCTTCGGCAAGCTTCGTCCTTCGCAATGCTATGGAGAATGGACTCATGGTAAACTAGCTTCGTCCTTCATAGTATTAGTGCCTCCGCTAAAGCTACGGCGACACGCGGACGGAGAAGGCACTCTGGGACAGTGAATTTAACTTCTTTACTTCTAACTCTAAGACCCTTCGACAGGCTCAGGGTGACAGGAATAACTAACTTTTTCACTTTCTCATTCCGTCTTCCGTCTTCGGTCTCCCGTCCTTTTTTCTTCGTGCTTCGAGCTTCAAATTAAGCCTAATATCCTTTGATATAGGTAAGCTGCCAAATGGTGATCAAATTGGTTTCCATCTCCTTAAATAATATCGCTTTGAGACTCCCATCTGAATTGTAGAGGTATTCTTTTCGTTTCTTTAATTCGCCATTTTCATAGATCAAAAAAGTATCGGGAACCCCTTCGCTATTATAAATGTATTCTTCCTTTCTTGTGATATCCGATAAAGCGAAATAGTAATCGATCTCTTTAAGTAGGCCAAAATCATTATAGCTGTATTCAATCGTATTTTGATTATGCGAGATAATAAAAGTCTCCCGGTATTTTGATAAGTAGTTCAGACTATCATAATACAATCGAATTTCACGATAGAATTTGCCATAATCATTATAATAGTTTTGAATAATGGTACCGTCGATGTTTATCGTTCTGATGGAATCGATCGAAATTAAATTTCTGTCATTCGAAAAGGCGTCTATTTTACTGTATTCAATGCTTTTCTTATTCCCATACGAATCATAGGAGTATTTTTTTTGAAGAATACCGTTTCCGATAAATTCTTGTTCCAATAGCAATTTTCCTTCATCGCTGTATTCAAAAGCAAAATTTAGAGTATCAACATCTCCCATTTTGAATTTCTTTTCATTGATCAAGTTTCCAATTTTATTAAATTCAAAGACTAGAAACTGATCGGCCGAACGAATAATGTCCATCTCTTTTTTATTCGAGATCTCTATCTGTATAGCAAAAATGCCATTCCTCTGAATAAATTTTTCATTAAAAGGATGCTGATAATTTTGAAGGGGATGGGGTACAAGAGAAAGAACTTGAGATTCACAGTCTATTGAAAAGAAAATGATAGAAAGTGCACAAAACAATATATACTTCATTCTTATTTCATCTGGGTTAAAGCATCCATAGAATTATTTACTGGCATTTGACAGGTTTTATTTTCGCAAATATAAATAAGTGTTTCATTTGTAAACTTTCCTTCTAATAGTGGAAGTTCACTTTTATGCTCAGCACCTAATACAAGCTTATTTGGTAAGTAATAATTTGATAATTCATCAAATTTTATTTTGAAATCCTTTCCTGTAATAGCGATCTCATAGAATGGAAAAGTATAGTGAAGCATAAGCATTCCCCAATTTGAGTATCCTGGTCCATAGCTATACATTTTATTTTTAAGGTTGTTAAGCATAGCTCTACAGATCGTTAAATAATTTTCCTGATCATAATAATGACCTAAATAGAATAGATTGTTGGCCATGATTGAATTTGAAGCCGGAATCACATTGTCTGTGGTCTCATAGCTTCTTGAGATTAATGGATCATCCAGATCGGAAGTGAAGTAGAACATTTTACTTTCTTCATTAAAAAAGTGCTGAATAGTATAATCGCTTAATTCTTTGGCCTTTATTAAATAATCTTCGTTAAAGCTGCATGAGTATAACTTTATAAGTGCCTCAATGATCGCACTATAATCTTCAAGAAAACCATTGATACTGGAAATCCCATTTTTATGAGAATGCATTAAATGTCCTTCTTTTTGAATCTGATTTTTGAGAATGAATTTCATTTCAGACTCAGCTTCTTTTAAAAAAGCTTCGTCATGGAAAACAGCATAGGCATCACAAAGTCCACTGATCATTAAACCATTCCATGAGGTGAGTATTTTATCATCTAAGCCCGGACGAATTCTTTGATCCCTTACCTTCATTAATTGACTTTTCACACGATCTTTTTGATTTTTAAAATCAGCGCTTGTCATTTTATTTTTTGAAATATAGGCTTCATCTTTTTCATCTCGTAAAAGGATATAATTATCGTTTTCCCAATAGCCTTTAGAATTGAGATTGTAATAGTCTTTTACAAATTCGTAATCTTTTTCATCGAGCATACTTTTTAATTCTTCATCCGTCCAAACATAAAATTTACCTTCTTCTCCTTCAGAATCTGCGTCGAGACTACTATAAAACCCACCTTTTTCATTTTTCAATTCTCTGTTTGCAAAGTCGATACATTCATAAACGACTTCCTTATACAGTTCGTTTTTAGTTGCCTGATAAGCTTCAGCATAAAGACTTATCAATTGGGCATTATCATAAAGCATTTTCTCGAAGTGGGGAGCCTTCCATTTAATGTCGGTAGAATAGCGAGCAAAACCGCCGCCGATCTGGTCATAAATTCCACCCCAGGCCATTTTATCTAAGGTAAGTTTTACGTGATCCGCTACATCCTTATCATGAGTTAATGAAGCATAACGAAGTAAAAACTCATAATTATTTGGAATAGGGAATTTTGGAGCTTTATTGGGTCCTCCATCTTGATTATCAAATGAACGTTTCCAATTAATGACCATTTCATTTAAAGTGTTTAATTCGAAGTCATTCTCATCCTTTTCAACCTCGATGATATTTGCATTTTTTATTCCTTCTGATAGGGAATTTGCATAATCTTCAACTTTTTGAGGGTCTTGAGTATAGGTGTCATGTAAGCTATTCAGTACTTGGATCCATTGCTCTTTTTGAAAATAAGTTCCTCCATAAAAAGGCCTTCCATCAGGCAGCGTAAAACAATTTAATGGCCATCCTCCTCTGCCGGTCATAAGCTGTACAGCGGTCATATAAATATCATCTACATCCGGTCGTTCTTCACGATCTACTTTAATGCAAACGAAATGCTCGTTCATCACTTTAGCAACGGTTGTATCCTCAAAGGATTCATGTTCCATTACATGGCACCAATGGCAAGCTGCATAACCAATTGAAATAAGTACTAATTTATTTTCACGTTTAGCTTTTTCAAAAGCTTCTTTGCCAAAGGGCAACCAATCGACAGGATTGTGTGCATGTTGAAGAAGATAAGGACTGCTCTCGTTTATTAATGCGTTGGTATATTTATAGTCTTCTTTCATTTTTTGATCGGTTCTATTTTGCGTACTACAAGAGACAGGGCTTAAAAATAAAAGCAAAAGGGATAATTGAATAGATCGACGTAATTGCATTTTATAAATTTACATTGTCTTCCCATTCTACCGGAAAACGCTGATTAATAAAAAAATTCCCTGCTTTAATATTTCCGTCTATTTTTAGTTTAATCCTTTTTTGAAAAAGCGTATTCAATACAAGTGATAGAGAAAGGTCTTCTCCATTGAGCTTAACGGCCATGGGGAAGGCATATTCTTTTGTCGAATTCCCTTCAATTTTAATGCTTTCGACCATCTTTGATCTCCCCATTTTCACTTCATTAACATAGATATCAAAAGAAGCATCCTTTACCTTAAACCATTGAGAATTAGGATTTGTAATCTGAACCAAAAGATCCAATTCTATTTCACCTTTGTTTAATCCTTTAAATCGAACCTCGGGTTGCCCATTAATACTTAAGTCTTCAATGCTATTGCATGAAACTAAAAATATCAGACTAAAAAAGAAAAGTATTTGGATTCTCATGGTTATAAAAGTTAAACAGCCGGTGAAACCGACTGCTTAATTCAAACGTTTATTAATGTGCTTTATTTTTTAATTTTCTGAAATTCGTCATAAAAGTAAGGAATGCTTTCAATTCCTTTATAAAAATTAAATAAACCAAAATTTTCATTTGGAGAGTGTATTGCATCGCTATCAAGTCCGAATCCCATTAGAATTGATTTTAATCCTAGTACTTCTTCAAACAGGGCAACGATTGGAATGGATCCACCGCTTCGAACAGGAATTGGTTTTTTACCAAAAGATTTTTCTAAGGCTTTTGTTGCAGCGATGTAGGCAGGGAAATTTGTAGGCACTACTGTTCCTTCACCTCCATGCATGGGAACAACTTTTACACTCACAGTATCAGGAGCAATCGATTTAAAATGATTTTCGAAGAGTTTTGATATTTCAACAGAGTTTTGATGTGGCACTAAACGCATCGATATTTTGGCATGGGCTTGAGAAGGTAAAACTGTTTTTGCACCATCTCCGGTATAGCCGCCCCAAATACCATTTACATCTAAGGTGGGTCTTATCGAAGTTCTTTCAGGAGTAGTAAATCCCTTTTCACCGCTCTCTTTTGGAATAGCGATCGATTTATTGAAGGCTTCCTGACTAAATGGAGCTTTTGCCATTTCAGCCCGGTCTTCTTTACTTAATTCCAGAACTTTATCATAAAATCCCGGAATCGTAATATGATTATTTTCATCGGTCAATGAAGCGATCATTTGGCAAAGAATATTGATAGGATTTGCCACAGCGCCACCGTACAGACCTGAATGAAGGTCGCGATTAGGTCCGGTTACATGCACTTCCATATAGCTTAAACCTCTTAAACCAACGGTAAGGGAAGGAATATCATTGGCAATGATTCCTGTATCAGAGATCAGGATCACATCCGCTTTTAATTTTTCTTTGTTTTCCTTAACGTAAATACCCAGATTTTCGGAGCCAACTTCTTCTTCTCCTTCGATCATAAACTTCACATTGCATGGAAGTTCATCACATGCCACCATAGCTTCGAAAGCTTTTAAGTGACTAAACATTTGTCCTTTATCATCGCAAGCTCCTCGAGCAAAAATAGCTCCTTCAGGATGTATTTTTGTCTTTTTAATAACCGGTTCAAAAGCCGGACTATCCCATAACTCAAGTGGATCTGCTGGTTGCACATCATAATGCCCATATACTAGGATAGTGGGTAGTTTAGGATCGATCATTTTTTCGGCATAAACGATAGGGTAGCCTGCAGTAGGGTCTATTCTGGCGAAATCAACACCTGCACTTTCCATTTTCAATTTTAACCATTCTGCCGTTTTTAAAAGGTCATCTTTATGTTTTGGATCTGCGCTAATAGATGGAATTCGAAGTAATTCAAAGAGTTCATCTAAAAAGCGGTCTTTATTTTTAAGGATATATTCTTGAGTTTTTTGCATAATAAAAAGCGATTAATTTTTGATTTTCGAAATTACAATATGTTTTTAAAGGAAAAACATTTTTAAACAATGTTCTTGCATAATTAGAGCGATTAAAAAAGAAGGAAATATTATTAATCTTAATATTGAGAGTTATTAGTTAAATTATTTAGAGATTTATTTCTTTAATACAAACTTGCCTTAATTTGTGAATTATCTCTTTAAATTAATCTTTAAAATAGGTCGAATTGAGAATAATTTTTAATTTGTCCAACGGTTTAAGCAACTAAGAACAATAGCCTGCGTCAACCATGCAAACCGACTATAAAATGAAAATAAAATTTACTTTTTTTATCATAGTGATTAGCTTGATAATCATGCCATTAAGAGTTTTTTCTCAATTAATTGTAGAGAACACTATGACAGTTGAACAATTAGTTACGGATGTTTTGGTTGGACAAGGAGTTGCAGTAAGTAATATCACTGTAAATGGACTACCTGGAAATCAGGTAATGGTTCAGGCTGGTTATTTTAATTCTGATAGTTCAAATATTGGGATTTCTTCGGGAGTTGTTTTGGCCAGTGGGGGAGTTTTAAATGCGATTGGACCAAATAATAGCGGAGCGAGTTCACTTCCTGGTATAGGGGATAATTATTATGATCCGGATATCGCTTCGATCACTTCACCATTGTCCACAAATGATGTGGTAGCGATTGAATTTGATTTTGTTCCTAATGGTGATACCATTGTGTTTAACTATGTTTTTGGATCAGAAGAATATAATTATTATGTATGTGCCAGTTATATGGATGCATTCGGATTTTTTATCTCAGGACCTGGGATTACCGGAACTTATACATCACCTCCTGGTTTTCCTGATGGAGCTATAAATATTGCCTTACTTCCGGGTACTAATACCCCTGTATCTATAAATACAGTGAACAATGGAACGGCTGGAAGTGGTAATCCTGGAGGTTGCCCTCCAGGTGGTTTAGATAATGCACAGTATTTTTTAGATTATGATTGGACAGTGGATGGTTATCCAACACCTTATGATTCAACAGAATCACAATTGGATGGTATGACTGTGGTAATGCAAGCGATAGCCTATGTAACTTGTGGAGAAACCTATCATATTAAATTGGTTATATGTGACGCATCAGATAGCGCATTAGACTCGTATGTTTTCCTTGAAAAAGATAGTTTTAGTTCAAATGCGGCAGTGTCGGTTGTCTTGGACCTTACCGTTGGACAAGCTTACAATACATTATTTGAAGATTGTGGAATTGGAACCCTTGTTTTTGAGCGTTTTGGTGATTTTTCTATGGAAGAATGGATCTATCTTGAAACAGCAGGAACTGCTATTTCTGGAGTAGATTACACTAATATCCCGGATAGTCTTGTTTTTCCACCGGGAGAAAATATTATTACCTATCAGATCACTGGAGTTGATGATAATATTTTCGAAGGCCCTGAGCCCGCTACTCTATTAATCACCAACGTTGCTTCAGAGTGTTCCAATGCTACCATTACTTCTGAGATGAATTTTACCGTTGCAGAACCTTTACCTATAGAGCTTACTGGATATGATACCAATGTGGTATGTATTGATACCTTAATGCTTAATCCAATGCCTCAATATGGTTATGGTAATTTTACCTACCAATGGAGTACAGGTCAGACTACTCCAACAATTACCGTTTCACCGGGAGCATCAGCAGTCTATACTGTTACCGTAGGAGATGCATGTAGTTTTCCTACAGAAACAACTCAGTTCTCATTGACGATCCCAACCTACCCACCTTTGGTAGTAGATGCTGGTCCGGCAGATACTGTTACTTCATGTTTTCAAACGGTTTTCTTAAATGGTACCGTTCAAGGTGGAGATAGCAATTACGTATTTATTTGGTATACCGAAAACGATACGATAGGCTATCAACAAACAATGGTAGGAAATGTAGCAGAAACTCAACCGGTATATTTTCAGGTGATGGATGGATGCGGTACCATCTCAGTAGATGACAAACAGGTATACATTCCTATTGAACCCCTTTTATTACATATGTCAAATGATACGATCATTTGTTTAGGTGATATGATTACTATTTCCGGAGAAGCAACCGGAGGAGAGTCTCCTTATAGCTATACATGGCCTTTAACGGGTAATTCAAGTAATAGCTGGACATTCCAACCCGCGCTTTCGAACACCTATGTATTAGAAGTAAGAGATACCTGTGGTGCATTTAGATCAGCAAATGTTTTTATTGGAATAGAAGATGTTACAGCGATTGCAACAATGAGTTATACAGAAAATGCTTTGTATACGATCGAATTACAAAATTTCTCTACAGAGGGTGCAGTTCAATATTTGTGGGAGCTTGGAGATGGAACGACAAGTGATGAAGAAGAATTCTTTTATACTTATATAGATACCGAAGACCATATAATAAGTTTGACTGCATTCACTCTGAATGGATGTACAGATAAAACAACACTTAATTATATTGCACCTACACTTGTTTATGTGCCAACTGCTTTTACTCCAAATAATGATGGGTTAAACGACTTTCTTCAGATTGTCGGTAATGGAGTAAATAAAATTAATATGCTCATTTTTGATCGATGGGGGCATCAGGTTTATCAAATTACTTCTCTCGATCAACGATGGGGAGGTAATAAACAAGATGGAGATTATTACTTACCATCAGGAGTTTATAATTACATCATTGATGGTATTGATACTCGTGGTAAAGAATTTACGCAAAAAGGAAGTATAAATATTATACGCTAAAAATAGAAATGAAGAGTTTTGCCTCCTTAAAAGCAGTCATTAATTGAAAACAATATTTATGAGAAAATTATCTTGGGTTGGTTTATTATTTATAATTAGTCTTTTATCCATAGATCAATTAAAAGCCCAATTGGAAGTCAATAATACGATCACTGTAAATGATTTAGTAAATGATTATTTAGTTGGAGACAATGTGCAGCTATTTAATATTCTTTTAAATGGCGTGCCCGGAGATCAAGCATACACAAACCTTGGTAGTTTTAATTCAACAAATTCAAATATTCCTATACAGTATGGGATCGTTTTAGCAACAGGAAATTGTACTAATACTATAGGCCCGAATGATTCAGGAAGCTCATCAGTAGATAGTGATGCACCTTTTTATTATGATGCGGATCTGGATTCGGTGGCAACCAGTTCAACAAATGATGTAAGTGTTCTTGAATTTGATTTTATACCCCAAGGGGAAATAGTTCTATTTCGCTATGTTTTTTCTTCTGAAGAGTATGATGAATATGTTTGTGCGTCCGTTAATGATGCTTTTGGTTTCTTTATTTCAGGACCTGGTATTGATGGACCTTATTCCAATAACGGTGAAAACATTGCACTAATACCTAACACCGATATTCCTATATCTATCAACACTTTAAATTTAGGCGTTCCCGGTTCTAATGGAAGTGCTGCTAATTGTACTGAAGAAGATCTTGGAAACGCTGAGTATTATATTAGTAATTCAACAAATTCAGATCCAACTTCTACACAAATGGATGGATTTTCTGTTATAATGGAAGCGACAGCTATCGTTCAATGTGGAGAGATGTACCACCTTAAAATGGCCATCTGTAATGTTGCCGATGGAGCATTCGATTCTGCTGTATTTCTTGAATCCGGAAGTTTTGGAGCCATTCCTATTGTTCAAATCGACATTGACACCCCAACCGATAGCTCTTTAGTTGGAGAAGGTTGTGAGATCGATTTTATCTTTGATCGTTTATTATTTGCAGAAGCTGATACTGTGGAATTATTTGTAGAAGGTACTGCTCAAAATGGAATTGATTTTGAAACTCTTCCTCAATACATCATTTTTGAAGCAGGACAAGCAATTTATACTTTACCAATTTTTGGTATTTATGACGAAATTGAAGAAGGAACAGAAGACCTTACCCTTAAAATGCAATTTTTCTCATGTGGAGATACACTCGAGTTTTTTGCTACGGCATTTATTACAGATGCACATCCTTTAGGAATCGATATGGGTGGACCATCCTATATTTGTAATGACTTTGGAGAGTTTGCAACTATGACCGCTAATGTTAGTGGGGGTTATGGAGATATTATTTATAATTGGACTAGCGGTTCTTTAATTGGGGATCCACTTGATGAATCAGACCCGGAAAATCCTAATCCTACTGACCAACCTCCATTTTCTTCAACAAACTGGTTAACAGTTACGGATGAATGTGGATTAACATTGGATTCAGAAGTACCTTACTACACTGAGAATAATTGTCCATTAATTCCGGTCAATATTTTTACTCCTAATAATGATGGAAAAAATGAAGTCTTTCATATTGAAAACATGGAATTATATCCAAACTCTCAACTTTATATATACAACCGATGGGGTAAATTAGTTTTTGAAACTAATAATTATATGAATGACTGGACTGCTGATGGGGTAGAAGATGGAACTTATTTTTGGGTATTAAAATTGAATGAGATTCCGGTAGAAGGAAGTACACTAAATGGCTATGTAGTCATTTCCAGAATAAGAGAAAGATAGATTTATTAAAGAATCAAAAAACCGCTTATTGATACTTTCAATAAGCGGTTTTTTTTGAGATAAATTAAGATCCTAATGTTCATTGATGATATTGATTTCTGTCTCTTAAGGTACAACATCTATTTTTCAATGAGATGGAAAATAACGATTATCAAGATCGATTTCGATATTTTTCAGGCGTAGGTGTTTGCCTTAAATTGCGTATTCATATTGCGCACCTAACAACACGCTGGTTAATTTCTTTTTCTCTTTTACCAATATTATGTCCCTAAAGGGGCTAAAAGGATTGTTTCACCGATTTCATATTTGAGATAACGAGGTATTTTTTTTGTGCCAACATAATTTGGCTGATAATCATTAATTAATTTATTTTCTTTCCTGTTAGAGACTTTAGATTGGATAACAATAAGTTTTCATATACACGAATTAAAATATCTTTGCACATTCTTAAAAATATGAAATTTAAATTAGAGAAGACTGATTCCTTAAGTAAAGCTCGAGCCGGGACTTTAACTACCGAACACGGAGAGATCCAAACGCCTATTTTTATGCCTGTAGGGACTGCCGGCGCGGTAAAAGGGGTGCATATGCACGAGCTTAAAGATGATATTGAAGCCCAGATCATCCTTGGAAATACCTATCATTTATATTTACGTCCGGGTTTAGAAATCATTGAAAAAGCAGGAGGCTTACATAAATTTAATGGATGGGAAGGCCCTGTATTAACTGATAGCGGTGGTTATCAGGTCTATTCTCTTTCTGCTCAACGAAAAATTAAAGAAGAAGGAGTTAAGTTTAAATCGCATATCGATGGTTCTTATCATTTCTTTACACCCGAATATGCTATCGATATTCAACGTATCATAGGTGCTGATATCATTATGGCTTTTGATGAATGTACTCCTTATCCTTGTGATTACGCTTATGCGAAAAGATCAATGCACATGACCCATCGATGGTTAAAAAGATGTGTGGATCAATTTGATGCTACTTCAGGAAAATATGGATATCAACAAACCTTATTTCCTATCATTCAAGGGAGTACTTATAAAGATCTAAGAGCGCAGTCTGCAGAAAAGATCGCTTCTTTTGACCTACCCGGAAATGCAATCGGAGGACTATCTGTTGGAGAGCCACACGATGAGATGTACGCGATGACAGAAGTTGTTTGCGCGATACTACCGGAAGATAAACCCCGCTATTTAATGGGGGTGGGAACACCGGTTAATTTATTAGAGAATGTCGCTTTAGGAATTGATATGTTCGATTGTGTGATGCCAACTAGGAATGGTAGAAATGGGATGTTATTTACTTCTGAAGGGATCATGAATATAAAAAATAAAAAGTGGGATAACGACTATTCGCCTCTCGACTTAAATGGGACTTCCTATGTTGATAAAGCCTATTCGAAAGCTTATGTTAGACATTTATTTTCAGCGAATGAAAATCTAGGTGGACAAATAGCCAGTATTCATAATCTGGCCTTCTATTTGTGGTTAATGAAAGAAGCCCGGAACAAAATATTGGATGGGACTTTTAGTAAATGGAAAGATATTATGGTTAAAAAATTGGCAAGTCGATTATAAGAAATGAAAATTCTAGATC
>JAHECK010000022.1:16348-33947 GCA_024641785.1 Flavobacteriales bacterium
GGGACTTTCTTCTTCATTATGGCAATTATTATGTCGATCTCTATCGTTTTTGACGTTTCTGAGAAAATAGACTCCTTTTTAAGAACCGATCCCGGAGCCTATGAGATTTTAGTCAATTATTATTTCAATTTCGTTATTTATTATTCGAATATTTTTAGCTCTCTTTTAATATTTATTAGTGTCATTATATTCACTTCTAAGTTGGCTCAAAATTCAGAGGTGATCTCCATTTTATCTAGTGGTATTAGCTTTAATCGTTTCCTTCGACCTTATTTTATCGCAACTACCATTTTAGTTGTGTTTTCTATTGTATCAAATCACATTGGAGTACCATACTCAAATAAGATCAGATTAAATTTTGAGGATACCTTTATTCATAGTCCATATCATATTCAAAAAACAAACTTGCATAGAGAGGTAGAGCCCGGAGAAATAGTCTACTTTGAACGCTTTACTGCATTGAATAAAGTAGGTTATAATTTTAGTATTGAAAATTGGGATGGGGATGTATTGAAGAGCAAATTGATGGCCGATCGGATCATAAGAAACGATGATAGTACAGGACATTGGACCTTACAAAATTATTTTATAAGAACCATCGATGGGACAAATGAAGTGATAAAAAGCGGAGATAAATTGGATACTGTTTTCAATTTTGATCTTAAAGACTTTGGTCAAAATCTCGATCTGGCACAAGCGATGGATTCTTTTGAATTAAACGCTTACATCGATAAACAAAGATCAAGGGGAGCTGATGATCTGGCTCGATATCAATTAGAATTGCATCAACGAACTTCTTTACCTGTTGCTGCTTATGTTTTAATGTTAATGGGAGTATCGATCGCTAGTAGAAAAGTTAGGGGAGGCATGGGACTTCAAATAGTTATCGGAGTGATCATGGCATTTGTATATTTACTTTTTCTACGAATGTTTTCAGTTTCGGCTATGAATGCCGGACTTCATCCTTTGATCGCAGTTTGGATACCAAATATACTTTTTGGGTTTATTTCGCTTTACTTTTATAGAACGGCAGCTAAGTAATAACTATAGTTTCTGCCAATAGTGTGTTAGGTCTTTAATACTAGGATCAAGTTCGATTTTCTTCTCAAAAATTCCGTAGATCGCTGACCCGGAGCCACTCATTGAAGCATAAAGCGCTCCCATTTCATAAATTTCATCTTTAATATCTTCTAATAAAGGATGAATATGAAAGGCATAATCTTCAAAATCATTGAAAACATAAGATTTCCATTCTTCTATAGGATAGCTCTGAATGACGTCTTTTAAATGATTATTAACTGTTTTAGGAGCGATATTTTGAAAAGCATCGCGCGTATTAATATGAAGATCAGGACAGATTATAAGTAGATAATAAGAGGAAAGATCTAATTCTAAAGGAGTGATCTTATCACCGATTCCTTCGACATAGGCACTTTCTTTTTTGATGAAAAAAGGACAATCTGCTCCAAGCATTTTAGCTAATGACTCAAGTTCTTTAGTTGAAATGGATAATTCAAATACATTATTCAGAAGTTTTAGCATTGAGCTAGCATCAGCAGATCCACCGCCCAATCCTGTTCCTGTAGGGATTACTTTTAGTAAATGAGCTTCGAATGAAGGGAGTTTAAAATCTTTTGAAAGTAAATCATAGGCTTTATAGATCAAATTATCTTTTGGATCTCCCGGGATTTCAAGACCATTGAAATAAAAACGGCTCTTTTCACTACTATCTGCTTTAATAAGCTCAAGTACATCGCTAAAAGTTGTTGGAATGAAAATGCTCTCAATCAAATGATATCCATTGGAGAGCCTTTGGATAACCCTAAGTCCTAAATTTATTTTACTTCCAGGGAAATCGATCATAGTGTAGCGAAGTTAAGGATTATCTAAGTTGTTAGTGTTAAACTCGAGCTATTTTTAACCACAAAGTTCTCTAAGTATGCTCAAAGTGCACAAGGAAAGCAATAAGGGTTAACTCCTAAAGTTTCTATTCAAAAAAACCCTTGGAGCTCTTCGTACCTACTTTGTATCTTTGTGGTTAATTTTACTATATAATTGCTTCAAAGAGAAAACATCTTCTCTATTAAAACTCGATTTATAAGTTTAATTTTGTACTCTTGACCTCGAATAATTTGTAACTTGTATTCAGATTAATTAGATTTTTATGGCGGTACTATTGGATTTTGAAAAGCCCATTGCGGAATTGGAAGAACAGATAGAAACAGTAAGAGCTCTGGAAGAAAAGGGAGATGTTGATGTTTCTAAAACCATTAAGGATCTTGAAAAAAAGATTGATAAAAAGAGAAAGGAAATCTATCAAAATCTAACGGCTTGGCAACGTGTTCAAGTTTCAAGGCATCCTGAAAGGCCATATACGCTTAGCTATATTGAGCACATTACTCAAAATGATTTTATAGAGTTTCATGGCGATCGAAATGTAAAAGACGATAAAGCAATGATCGGTGGATTTGGTGCTTTAGATGGAAGAACGGTAATGTTCATAGGACAGCAAAAAGGAATCAATACAAAAATGCGTCAATATCGTAATTTTGGTATGGCAAATCCTGAAGGCTACCGAAAAGCATTGCGTTTAATGAAATTGGCCGAGAAATTCAATAAGCCAATTGTTACTTTCATCGATACACCGGGTGCTTTTCCGGGACTGGAAGCAGAAGAAAGAGGACAGGGAGAAGCGATCGCAAGAAATCTTTATGAGATGATCAATTTAAAGGTGCCGGTGATCTGTATAATTATTGGCGAAGGAGCTTCAGGTGGTGCTTTAGGGATAGGTTTAGGTGATCGCGTTTTGATGCTTGAAAACACATGGTATAGTGTTATTTCTCCAGAATCTTGTTCTTCAATTCTTTGGCGTACTTGGGACTTTAAAGAAGAAGCAGCCGAAGCGCTTAAATTAACACCTAAAGACATGCTTAAGCATAAATTGATCGATGGAATGATTAAAGAACCAATCGGTGGAGCACATATGCATGCTGAAGAGACCTTTGGTAATGTTAAAAAAGAAATTATAAAGCATTTAGCTGTTTTAGATAAACTAAGTCCTGACGAGAGGATCGAAAAAAGGATAATTAAGTTTTCTAAAATGGGCTATACGAAATAATTCCTTCGAGAGGCTCAGGGCGACAAAAGTTTTAGCTTCAAGCTCCGCACTTCGAGCTTCATGCTACTTCGAATACCATACACTAAGTTCAACGCATTCTCCATTAAGGGAAACGCTATTTAATTCCGTTCCAGAAGGACCCAGTGTTTTAAGTTGGTCACCTACTGCAGCAATAAGGATTCCCTGATCATCCCAAGCGATTTGTGAAGCGATCAGAGTTGAAAAAGTGCTGAATAGGAGCGTATTCGGATTGTATTTTAAGATCCCGTTTGAAGAGGAGATATAGATATTTCCTGCAAGATCTACGCAGCTATCGTAATAAGCAAGATCTTCAAAGACCTGACTTTCAATCAACCCATTTTCTAAATTATAAATATCGAAATAGGCTGAATTATTATCGTTGGAAACGACATAAATACTAGTACTGTTTTTTTCTTCCAAACCAATAACCGTATGATTATAAGGAGTTATTTGTTTTATTGCTCCACTGGGATAAAACACTTCTAATCGATTGGAGGATTGACCTGGAGCTTTTTGCCAGACGACGATGTTTTCTCCGTTTTTCAATGAATTATGCGGACTATAATTGATCTCAGAATTAAAAGAAGCTTTTAATGATGCTTCTCCCTCGTAGAATGATAAAAGTTGATCCATAAAACCGATCTGAATCGACAGATCATCTGATTGTGATCGGCAATAATTTATACCCCCATGAATAGGAGCGATATTCCAGTCATCAATAAAGGGATAGAGAGGATAGGACTCAAATGGACCATCAGGACCTTTTAGAATTCCAAATTGCTGGTAATAACTATCTACCAATCCGTCTATTAATACACCACTGGTCTGTAATAATAATGTGTCGCTTTGTCCATAATAAGAATGCACTTCACTTTCTGATCCAATTAGCTCAAAACTCACATATCCTTTCGTTTCATAAGCGATTCCATAAACTTGAACTTTTATATAGGTTCGTGTCGTGTTTTCCTGATCTTTCGCCGTAATTAAAATATAATGAAGTCCAGAGTTGATATGTATGTTATCGATAATGAGTTGTGCATTCAAAAAGTAATCATTGCCATTTATATTTTTCCCGTAAGGACTTACGACAGAGATCAGATCTGCATTGAGTAATTCAACCGAAACAAAAGTTAACTCTCTTTCATCATGAAGGTTTGCCTGCACGCTGATACTATCGAAGGTATTAAAAGAAGCGTTCTCATTTGGAGCAATTTCAATAATAATTGGTGGAGAAGTATCTTCATCTTTTTTACACGAAACACAAAATATTATGTAAATTGAAGAAAGAAAAAAGAGAAGTTTTCGGAAATTCATTAACTAATAAATTGACTGTCAATCAAAAGTAGCATAACTAACAATTGTTTAAAACTTCCTTTGATAACTTTTTTTCAATTTAGAACAATTCTTAGTCAATGACGAGGCTTACATAATTATATTTGCTCGATGGAAAAATTACCCGGAATAACAAGAGATATAGCTAGAAAATCGGCATTTTCTTCGAATACAAACCTTGAGGGAGGGAAACTTCCACCGCAGGCTGTAGACTTAGAAGAAGCGGTTTTAGGAGCCATTATGCTCGAAAAAAATTCGGTTAATGAGTCGATCGACATCCTTAAACCGGAATCTTTTTACAAAGAAAGTCATCAGAAAATATTTAAAGCGATTCAGGATCTATTTCAAAATTCTGAACCCATCGATATTCTTACAGTAACCAAACGACTGCAAAAAAGTGGAGATCTGGATTTTGTTGGAGGTCCTTATTATATTTCTCAATTAACAAATCGTGTTGCCAGCGCCGCAAACATTCAATATCATTCCCGAATTATTGCGCAAAAATTTATTCAACGCGAATTGATTCGAATCGCTTCCGACCTGATCAAAGAGTCTTATGATGAAACCATTGATGTATTTGATATTCTTGATTCTGCAGAGCAAAAGCTTTTTGAAGTAGCGGAAGGGAATATCCGGAAAAACTTTGAAAAAGTTGATAGTGTTATTCATCAGGCGATACAGGAATTACAAGCAAAACACGAAAATAAAGAAGGAGTATCAGGGGTTCCTACCGGATTTACTTCATTAGACCGTATCACCGGGGGATTCCAAAAATCGGATATGATCATTATTGCTGCACGACCTTCGATGGGTAAAACGGCTTTAATTTTATCCATTGCTCGAAATGCTGCACTCGATTTTAACAAAGGAGTTGCATTTTTCTCATTAGAGATGTCTTCAATTCAATTGGTGAATCGACTTATTTCAGCCGAAACAGGAATTCCGGGAGATAAGATCATGAGAGGTCAATTGGAAGATTATGAATATGAGCAATTGCATTCCAGAATAGGAAAACTAACGGCTGCTCCTTTATTTATTGATGATACTCCGGCTTTATCAGTATTCGAATTTCGTTCAAAATGTCGTCGTTTAAAACAACAACACAATATCCAGTTAGCTGTTATCGATTACCTTCAGTTGATGAAAGGGGGAACTTCTTCAGGTAACAGAGAGCAAGAGATCGCTAATATTTCAAGATCTATCAAAGAGGTGGCGAAGGAGTTAAGTATTCCTATCGTAGCTTTATCACAATTATCTCGTTCGGTCGAAACAAGGGGAGGCGATAAGCGTCCGATGCTTTCCGACCTTCGTGAATCAGGTTCTATTGAGCAAGATGCCGATGTGGTCGCCTTCGTTTATCGTCCTGCTTATTATGGAATTACTGTAGATGAAGCAGGGAACAATGTAGAAGACGAAACAGAGATTATTATTTCTAAACATCGTAATGGAGCTACAGGAAATGTTAAATTGCGCTTCATAAAAGATTATGCCAAATTTGTAGATATAGGAAGCTCTAATTTAGGTGCTGCAATGCAACCAAATAGAGATTTCGATGGAGGTGCAATTACGGTACAATCTCGAATGGATGATTATGAAGATGATAGCAGTGATAAATTCTATGATAAAAACCTTGACGAGGATAGCCCATTCTAGTAAGCAACTTTTACTTCTTTTATTTTTCAGCCTTTACTTTTCTTTTTCTGGTTTAGCTACTTGGTTATTGCTTCCAATGGATGAAACTCAATCAAACCATTTAAAATCTTATGGGATAGCCTATTGGGTCTTGCAAAATGAAGTGGAAGTATATTGGCTTTTAAACTATCGGGGTGGTTCCTTTATGATAAAGAACTTAAAATCGATAGAAGATGAGTGTATCATTCGCGGAGTTTCTTATGAAATTATTGCAGATGTAAGGGCGAATTTAATATTAAGTGAAATCGCTGATCCTGAAGTGAATCAAGAGTCAGTTAAACTAGAAAAAGCCCCGAAAATAGCCGTTTATTCACCTGAGAATAAACTCCCATGGGATGATGCGGTTACCTTAGTAATGACCTATGCTGAAATACCCTATGATGTGATCTATGATAGGGAGGTAATTGAAGGGAAACTTCCATTGTACGATTGGCTTCATCTGCATCATGAAGATTTTACCGGACAATACGGTAAATTTTATGGTCGATACCGAAATGCTCCTTGGTATCAGGACCAGGTAAGTGAAATGGAAGCCCTATCACGAAGTTTAGGATTTGATAAGGTTTCTAAACTTAAACTTCAAGTGGTTGAAAATATTCGTGGATTTGTAGCAGGAGGAGGCTTTCTATTTACCATGTGTTCCGGAACCGATAGTTATGATATCGCCTTGGCTGCAAATTCTACAGATATCTGTGAATCGATGTTCGATGGCGATCCAATGGATCCTTTAGCGCAAAGTAAACTGGATTATGGAATTACCTTCGCTTTTAAAGATTTTCACCTGGAAAAGAACCCAATGGTCTATGAGTTTTCAGATATAGATGCAACTGATATTCATACTAAAATTCCGCAAACACAAGATTTCTTTACCCTATTTGATTTTTCTGCAAAATGGGACATAATTCCTACCATGCTTACACAAGATCATGAAATGGTCATTAAAAGCTTTATGGGCCAAACGACCTCATTTAAAAAGCAATTTATAAAATCGGACGTACTTATTTTAGGTGAATCGAAAGCTTATGGTACAGCAAGATATATTCATGGAAACTTTGGGCAAGGACACTGGACCTTTTACGGAGGGCATGATCCTGAAGATTATCAGCATTTAGTTGGAGATCCGCCTACTGATCTTAATTTATTTCCCAATTCACCGGGTTATCGATTGATACTGAACAACGTCCTTTTTCCCGCAGCTAAAAAGAAAAAGCAGAAAACCTAGTTCAATGAAAATTACGGTTCTATGTATTTCTAAAACAAGTGATTCCTATATTCTGGAAGGGATGCGAGAATTTCAGAACCGGATCAAACATTTTATCAAATTAGATTGGATAGAACTTCCTGAAGTAAAGAATAGAAAAAACCTCAATCGTGATCAATTACTTGCTTTGGAAGAAGAATTGTTTCTAAAACACTTAAGCAATACTGATAGTATATTTTTATTAGATGAGAATGGAAAGGAATTTTCTTCTCGTCAATTTTCTTCATTTATCTCTAAGAAAATGATTGCATCCACTTCTAATTTGGTCTTTCTTATCGGTGGACCTTATGGCTTTTCTGAAGGGATGTATGTAAAAGCAGAAGGGAAGATCTCCCTTTCTAAAATGACCTTTACTCATCAAATGGTTCGATTGTTCTTTTTGGAACAGATCTATAGGGCTTTTTCGATTTTGAAGAATCTGCCTTATCATCATGATTAAGAGAAGAAGTTCGGAAGTTCTGTAGTTCAGTAGAGAGTGATTAAATAAAGTATCGCGGAGAACGCTAAGAACCGCGGAGAACGCAGTGTTTAACAGTTATTTTTTTTCTTCATCTTCTATATGCTAGTTCCCGAATCCGTAAAATGCGGTGAGCGCTTTGTGAAACTATAAAATCCTTTGCGAAACTCTGCGACCCGATTTATCGGGCATTGCGTTCTCTGCGATACTTTTTAATAGTTTGAAATTCTTCTCGTCCTTTTTGTTTGAAATGGAAGTGTATTTCCTTCTTTTATTCCCTCAATCTACCTTCAATCTTATCCAATAATTCAACTGCAGATTTAAAATTTTCAGGCAATTCAATAGAAAAATGAAGTTCTTTTTTACTGCTTGGATGTGAGAAGCTCAGATCAAAAGCACATAAGGCTTGCCCTTTAAACAAATCAAGTACTTCTTGCATGCTTTCTAAATACCAATCCTCTCTAATTCCGATAAGTATCTTATTGCCTCCATATTCAAAATCACCAATAATAGGGGTCTTATTAAATTGCATATGAACCCGTATTTGATGCGTACGACCCGTTTCCAATTCACATTCGATTAAACTCTGAAAAGAATATGAACGAAGGCATTTAAAATGGGTGATCGCCGATTTTCCTCCATCGAATTTGGAAAGAGGACCAAAGCGCTGCTGGTTTTCGGGAAGTCGACCGATCGCTTCATTTATCGTTCCTTCTTCTTGCATTTCACCCCATACCAAAGCCCGATATTTTCGCTGAGCTAATTTCTTGCTAAAAGCTTCAGATAATCGGTCCCTCGCTATTTCCGTTTTTGTAAAAACGATCAAGCCGGAAGTAAATTTATCTAAGCGATGAACAATGTGAATATCAGTATTGCCTAAATAAGCGACCAAGCCATTTATTAAAGTATTGTCATGATTTCCACTTGCCGGATGGACTTGCAGACCCGATGGCTTATTGATAACGATGATATGTTCATCTTCAAAGACAATTTCAGGAGTGATAGTGGGATTTGGAAGCCAGGCAGTTTTGCTTTTATAAGGGGTAAAAATGAGAATATGATCATTCGGATGCACTTTCGCACCCTTATCGATCTCGTGATTATTTATTAGGATCCATTTATTCGCAATTTGCTTTTGAAACTGAGTCCTGCCGGTTTCGGGATATCGTTGACTTAAATAGGTGTCAATGCGGAGAGGGTCTCTAATATCTTGTACTAGAATAGAAGCTAATAAGTATAGTTGATCCTCTTTCATTTATTGGTAAAAATCCGATATTCTGAATGAACTTCGGCTATTACAAAGTAATTATTCTGTAATAGAATCATTTCACATCACTTAGATTCTTGATTCAAAGTATATCTTTGCGCCATATGGCAGAAATTAATGTTTTATCAGTAGAAGGAGTTTCAAAAAGTTTTGGTGATCGGGTTTTATTCGACGATCTGACTTTTGGAATCGCTTTGGGGAAGAAGGTCGCATTGATCGCGAGAAATGGAAGTGGTAAAAGCACACTGCTAAGAATTATTACCGGAAGAGAGACTGCAGATGAGGGAAATATCGTTTTTCGATCAGGAATTCAAGTGGGACTTTTAGATCAGGAATCTGATTTTGATCCTAAAATAACAGTATTGGGTGCCATGATGAATACCGATCATCCTGCTTTAAACGCGATAGGAGATTACGAAAGTGCATTGAAATCAGGCGATTCCGAAAAATTAAACAAGGCGATGTTTGAAATAGACCAGTTGAATGCCTGGGATATAGAAAGTCGCATCCACGAAATTACGGGGAGATTAGGATTAGATGAGCTTGATAAAAAGGTGGGCTTACTATCCGGCGGACAAAAAAGAAGGTTGGCTTTAGCTCAATTACTGGTATTGGAGCCGGATCTAATGATCTTGGACGAACCTACCAATCACTTGGATCTTGAAATGATCGAATGGTTAGAGCAATATCTCGATAAAAAGAACAATACCATTATTATGGTTACGCATGACAGGTATTTCCTGGAAGTGGTATGTGACGAAATCTTTGAATTAGATCAGAAAAAACTTTTTGTTTATAAAGGAAACTACTCTTATTACCTTGAGAAAAAAGTTGAGCGTGAGGAGAATGAAAAGACGACCCTAGATAAGAAAAAGAGTTTTTTAAGAAAGGAAGTAGAGTGGATCCGACGCCAGCCAAAAGCCAGAGGAACAAAATCAAAATCCCGAACGGATAAGTATTATGATATTAAAGGGGAGATTCCAAAAGGAAAAGAACGAGATCTGGAACATCCTAAGGTTAAGACCGAACGCGTTGGAACAAAGCTAATTGAGTTTCATAATATCTCGAAGGGGTTTGGAGGTAAACCCTTATTTGAGCATTTCAATTATATATTTCAGCGAAATGAAAAAATAGGATTGATAGGACCTAATGGTTCCGGTAAATCAACTATGGTGAAGTTGATCTTAGATGAATTAAAACCGGATACAGGGAAAATTGTCATTGGAGAGACTATTCAGATAGGTCATTTTTCGCAGGATGGGCTCGAATTAAGAGAAGATCAGCGAATAATTGAGGTGATCAGGGATATAGCCGAATATATTCAGCTGGAAAAAGGACATAAATTGACTGCAGCTCAATTACTTGAGCGCTTTTTATTCGATCGAAAAGTACAATGGCAATTAGTATCATCCTTAAGTGGAGGTGAAAAAAAACGGCTTCAATTGCTGACTGTTTTAATGCGTAATCCAAATTTTTTGATCCTTGATGAGCCAACAAATGATCTGGATGTATATACGCTTACTATTCTGGAGGATTATCTGATCCATTTTCCCGGCGGTATATTGGTGATATCTCATGATCGATATTTTATGGATAAATTGATCGATCACCTTTTTGTTTTTAAGGGAGAAGGGGAGATCCAGGATTTCCCGGGTAATTACACACAATTTCGTGAAAAGGAGAAAGAAAATAAACAAGAAAAAGTTCTAAAAGCGCCACAAGTCGAGAAGGTCGAAGTTGTTAAAGAGAAAGTAGGGGATAAGATCACCTATTCAGAGCGATTAGAACTCGATAAACTAGAAGTCATACTCGAAGACCTTGAAGCTAAAAAAGAAGCTCTGGCGCTTTCTTTAGGAGAATTTGGAGATGACCATGAGAAACTGATGAAGATAGGTCAGGAGATGGAAGCCTTAATGAAGGAGATCGATACTAAAACGAATCGTTGGATAGAGTTATCTGAAAAAGAGACTTAGGAAAATAGATGCATTTCTGATCATTTTGCGGTTAAATTTTTAAATTAATTTTCAAATTTTATTATTCAAAAAAAAGCTGTTCCGATCCAGAACAGCTTTTTAATTTCAATTTTATAATTTCTAAAAATCGTAAGCATTTTTTTCGATCAGTCTTTTCGCGATCAATTGACGAAGTGCTTTTACATTTAGAGGAGAAGTCTTTGTGAATCGTTTTAGCCCCATAAGCATAACCGTTAATTCATCCCCTTCAGCAAATGAATTTAATGCATCTTTTCCAGCCTTATTAATTCGATCAGCTGCATCATAAATAAAGGTCCGAACCATCGCAATTTGTTCTTCTATTTCTTTTTGATCTTTCATCGTACCTAGCTTTTCAACTCTAAGTAAAATAGATTCTGCCTGATAGGCATCGATCGCCATATCGGCTATATTCATTAATATTTCTTCTTCTTTACCCAGCGTAGCCATTAATTTTTGAACTGCAGCACCTGCCACCATTAAAATGGCTTTTTTGAAATTCTTAACCAGCTTTTTCTCTTCAGAAAAAAGAGAATCATCAGCTTCACCGAAATCTGGAATAGACATCAATTCATTCGCAACTGCCATTGCCGGACCCATTAAGTCTAATTGTCCTTTTAAGGCGCGTTTTAGAATAAAGTCGATTGTTAAAATACGATTGATCTCATTTGTACCTTCAAAAATCCGGTTAATTCGGGAATCTCGATAAGCCCTTTCAACGGTTGATTCAGCAGAATAGCCCATTCCTCCAAAGATCTGTACACCTTCATCCACAACATAATCTAATGCTTCCGATCCGGCCACTTTCAAGACCGCGCATTCTGCAGCGAATTCTTCAATTCCTTTTAGCGTAGCTTCTTGTTTGTCCATTCCGCTATCTAAATTGGCATTGATGGTATCATCTACATTTCGACTTACTCTGTAGCTTGCCGATTCTGCAGCATATACTCTAATAGCTTGTTCAGCAAGTTTATAACGAATGGCACCAAATTTCGAAATAGGCAATCCGAATTGAACGCGTTCATTTGCATATTGAACACTTTCTGTAATGGTAGCTTTAGCTCCTCCAAGGGTAGCAGTAGCTAGTTTTGCACGACCAATATTTAAAATATTCAATGCGATTTTAAAGCCATTTTCACGTTCTGATAATAAATTTTCTACCGGAACTTTTGTATCATTAAAGAAAACTTGACGTGTAGATGAACCTTTAATACCCATTTTTTTCTCTTCTGGATTCAAAGTGATTCCGCCAAACTCTTTTTCAACGATAAAGGCACTTAGTTTTTTATCGTCATCAATTTTAGCAAACACAATAAACACATCTGCAAAACCTGCATTGGTGATCCACATTTTTTGACCATTGATCAGATAATGCTTTCCATCTTCAGTAAGGACCGCTTTTGTTTTCCCTGAATTAGCATCTGATCCTGCTCCCGGTTCGGTTAAGCAATAAGATGCTTTCCATTCTCCGGAAGCGAGTTTAGGAATGTATTTTTCTCTTTGTTCCTGTGTTCCATAATAAAGAATTGGTAAGGTACCAATTCCGGTATGAGCTGAGATAGCTACCGAAAAGGAATAACCTGCCCCTGTTTTTTCAGCCACTAACATGGAAGTAGTAAAGTCCTTTCCAAAGCCACCTAAATTTTCCGGAACGGCAATACCTAATAAACCAAGATCACCTGCTTTTTCTAATAATGAAGGCATCAAACCTTCTTCCATACTATCAATTCGTTCGATCACCGGATGAACTTCTGCGTTTAAAAAATCAGTACAAGACTGTCCGATCATTTGTTGTTCTTCGTCAAATTCTTCTGGAATGAAAATGTCTGTGGCTAAGGTTTCTTTGATAAGAAATTCCCCCCCTTTTATAATTTCTGCGGCCATTTTTATTAATTTTTTTATTAAAATAAGTTTAAACTATTGCTTTACGTGGTTTGTATAATATTCAGAATATCAATTAGATGAGACTCTTCAAGTAACGTTAGTAATTAAGTGTTCATAATTAAAGTAGCTCCCATACACCGGCAGCACCTTGACCGGTACCAACACACATGGTAACGATCCCATATTTGTTTTTTCTACGTTTCATTTCACTGAAAAGTTGAACGGATAATTTTGCTCCGGTACAACCTAATGGATGACCTAAAGCAATGGCTCCTCCGTTTACATTAACGATAGCAGGATCGAGTTTGAGTTCACGAATAACTGCTAAAGATTGAGAAGCAAAGGCTTCATTTAATTCATATAATTCGATGTCTTCCTTTTTTAGTTTCGCTTTTTTGATCGCTTCAGGAACCGCGTAAAGAGGTCCCATTCCCATCACTCTAGGTTCAAGTCCGGCTACATGATAACTCAATAAGCGAGCGATTGGATCGAGCTTATATTTTTTCATCATTTTCTCCGACATAAGAATTACAAATGCTGCTCCATCTGAGGTTTGGGATGCATTTCCGGCAGTTACCGTACCTCCTTGTGCAAAAACAGGGCGGAGAGTAGCCAGTTTTTCTATACTGGTATCGGCTCTAGGACCTTCATCCGTATCAACAATGTATTCGCGACTTAATTGCTTTCCATTTTCATAATAATTTTCATGAACGCTTATTGGAACGATCTCATCTTTAAATTTTCCATTTTTAATCGCGTTAGAGGCTCTTAAATTTGATTCGAGAGAAAAGGCATCTTGATCTTCTCTGGAGACCTTATAATCTTTCGCAACTGCTTCTGCGGTCAATCCCATACCCCAATACCAGTCGGGATTTGATTTTGCTACATCTGCGTTAGGAACGATACGCCATCCACCAAATGGAATAGGGGACATACATTCCACACCACCGGCAATAATACAATCGGCCATTCCGGAATGGATCTTGGCAGAAGCGATCGCAATTGATTCGAGTCCCGAAGAACAATATCTATTGACCGTCATACCCGGGATCTTATCGGAATTCAGTCCCATTAAAGAGATCATCCGGCCAATATTTAATCCTTGTTCTGCTTCCGGAGTAGCATTTCCTACAATCACATCATCCACATCATTCACATCAAAATTTGGAATTTCTGCAATGATACTTTTAATGACTTCTGCAGCCAGATCATCAGGTCGTTTAAATCGGAATACCCCTCTAGGTGCTTTCCCAACCGCTGTTCTTTTACCTTTTACTACAAATGCTTTCATATCTTTTTTTTAGTTTGAAGTAGGAAGATCGAAACGAGAATAATCCATCGTGTTTCGAGCTTCGAGCTTCGAGCTTTTTTAGTTTCTTAATATTTTACCCGTCTTCACCAGACTTTGGATACGTTCTAAGGTTAATCGTTGACTACAAAGTTCCAGAAATGCCTTTCTTTCTAAGTCAAGAATATATTGATCACTTACTTCAGTAATTTGAGAAAGTTCTCCACCTGCCATTACACTTCCCATTTTTTCTGAAATGAGCTGATCATGTTTCGAGATATAGTTACCGGACATCATCGAATGTGCGCCAACATATACTAAACCAAGTGCTTCTTTGCCTAAAACTTTGATGTTATTTCTTCTTAAAGGAGCGATATAACCCTTATTAGCCATTGCAAGCGCCGTGCTCTTCGCATAACTGAGTTGATGCTCTTTGGATACGATCACTTCATCTATTCCTTTCCTCAAGTAACCAAGATCAAAGGCTTCGTAAGCAGAAGTCGAGACTTTTGCTTGTCCGATAGTCAAAAAGCGATTTCTAAATTGATTACTGCGCATGTCTCCTTCGTGCAATTCATCCGAAAGTCGTTCGGCAAATTCTTTCGTTCCGCCGCCACCAGGAATCAATCCAACACCGAATTCTACTAATCCCATATAGGTTTCTGCATGGGCAATCACTTTATCGGAATGCATGGCTATTTCACAACCGCCACCTAAGGCCATATTATGAGTAGCTACAATTACCGGGATGTGTGAATGACGAATTCGCATGGTAGTATTTTGAAACATTCGGATAGCCAGATCTAATTCTTCCCATTCTTGTTCAACGGCTAACATAAAGATCATACCTACATTCGCTCCGGCAGAAAAATTCTGTCCGTTGTTCGAAATAACAAGTCCTTTATAGCCTTCTTCAGCCATGTCAATGGCTTTATTGATCCCCTGGATAATTTCATTTCCAATGGTATTCATCTTCGTATGAAAGGCAAGATTGAGTATTCCATCCCCTAGATCAGTGATGGTAGAACCTGCATTTTTCCATAATGTATTACTGTGAGTAACTACTTCGAGCGATAATAATTTTTCTGCTCCAGGAATAGCTGTATATGTTTTCGTTGGAATGTGATAGTATTTTTTAACTCCGTCTTCAATAATATAAAAGGATTTAAATCCATCATTGATCATCTCTTCGACCCATGCTGCAAACTGATAACCGTTTTCCTTCGCTTTTGTATAAGAATCAACCAGTCCAACGGCATCCCAAGTCTCGAAAGGTCCAAGTTCCCATCCAAATCCTGCACGCATTGCATCATCTACTTTATAAACTTCATCTGCAATTTCAGGAACACGCATAGAGACATAGGAAAACAGACCATTGAAAGAACGTTGGTAAAATTCACCGGCACGATCTTTAGCACTATAGAGCATTTTCATGCGGGCTTTTAAATCATCAACTGATTTTGTAAGCTCTAAAACAGGAAATTTTACTCGTTGTTTTTCTTTATATTCCAGCGTTTTAAGGTCAAGAGACACAATTTGACTGTTCCCTTCTTTATCAACTATTTTTTTATAAAATCCTTGTTTGGATTTACTACCTAACCAATTATTTTCGACCATTTTGCCAATGTAACCCGGCAAGGTAAACAGAGCGTTTTGCTCATCATCCGGACAATTATCTTTTAATCCATTAGCTACATGAACTAAGGTATCTAAGCCGACTACATCACATGTTCTAAAAGTCGCAGATTTTGGTCTTCCAAGAACGGGGCCTGTTAATTTATCTACTTCATCAACCGTAAGATCCATTTCTTCAACCAGATGAAATAAAGCCATAATTGAGAATACACCTACACGATTTGCTATAAAAGCAGGTGAATCCTTGCATAGAACTGTTGTTTTTCCAAGAATTTTAGATCCAAAATCCATAGTGAATTGCACGACTGACTTATCTGTTACTGGAGTTGGTATAATCTCAAGTAATTTTAAGTAACGCGGAGGATTGAAAAAATGGGTTCCTAAAAAGTGCTTTTGAAAATCTTCTGATCTTCCTTCGATCATCAAGTTAATAGGAATACCGGAAGTGTTAGAACTAACTAATGATCCGGGTTTTCTATACTGATCAACTTTCTCAAGAATGATCTTTTTTATATCAAGTCGTTCAACCACTACCTCGATGATCCAATCTACTTTTGAGATTTTTTCCATATCATCTTCAAAATTCCCGGTACTGATGCGAGATGCAAATGATTGGCTGTAGATCGGTGAAGGTTTCGAAAGAAGAGAGTTTCGCAAAGAATCATTTACGATACGATTTCTTACGGCTTTACTTTCAAGTTTTAGTTTTGATGCTTTTTCTTTAGCATTGAGTTCTTTTGGAGGGATATCGAGCAATAATACCTCGATTCCAACATTTGCAAAATGACAAGCTATTGCTGAGCCCATCACTCCTGAACCCAAAACAGCCACTTTTTTAATAATCCTTTTCATATTTCTTTTTCCTTTTTATAGGGTAAAATAGCTATACAATTAATATTTATTTTTTACTCAAAAATGGGTGTAGTATCAATAATGTCATTGATCTTATTCATTATTTGAAAAAAATTCTTTCGTTCACTTTCGTTTAAATTAGATTGAATTACCTGATTAAAACGGATCACTGCTAAACGGGATTGTTCTCTTTTTTCCTTTCCTTTTTTAGTAAGTATAATTCGAGTAATTCGTTTATCATTTTTATCCTGAACCCTTTTTATCACATTTTCTTCTTCCATTTTTTTCAATATCCGGGTTAAGCTTCTTGACTCCATTCCCATGATAGGTCCAAGACTGGTGCTTGGGGTACCTTCTTCCATATCGATATTTAAAAGTGCGTATGCCATTGGCATAGTCGCATTTTGTTTGGCTGCTTCAAGATTATATATCCTCATGATCTTATGCCAATTTCGCCGAATGTGAAAGTCGATGGTATCTTCTTGCTTCATAGCTATCAAAAATATAAATATTATGCATGCATAACAAAATTCATAATAAAATTTATGTTAATTGTTTGAAGATGGATAAATGAAAGTGTTACAAAGTGAATCCGGAGAATCACACCTTTCTAGACAGACGGTTAATGTGGAAGTTCGACCCCGGCGGGGTCGCATATATTGGATACATTACCTTTGTTAGTGAGATATGAATCCTCCGGATTCTTATGGTAATGATCATAATGGACAACAAAGAATCCAGCGGATTCCTACGGTAATGATCGTAATGGACAACAAAGGATCAAGCGGATTCGCACCTTTC
>JAHECK010000122.1:0-7585 GCA_024641785.1 Flavobacteriales bacterium
TTTTCTCTTCAGGGAATCTTCCGCCAATTTTTTCTCTAATTCCATCTGATAAATTCGTGTTCTCAGAACGGAGAGTGCCTTATCATAATTTTTGAGCTTCGATTTCTGATCCTGGCATTGGGCAACTATTCCAGTTGGAATGTGGGTAAGCCGTATAGCTGAATAGGTAGTGTTTACAGATTGCCCACCCGGACCACTGGAACAATAAGAATCCACTCGAAGATCAGATTTTTTAACTTCTACATCAAATTCGTCTGCTTCCGGCAGCACCATCACCGTAGCGGCTGAAGTATGCACCCTACCCTGAGTCTCTGTAGCAGGAACCCGTTGAACACGATGCACACCGGCTTCAAATTTAAGGTCTCCGTAAACATCCTCCCCGTTTACTTCAAAAATAATCTCTTTGTATCCGCCTGAAGTTCCATAGTTAATATCTACGATCTCGGTTTTCCAATTTCGGGTTTCGCAATATTTAGAATACATTCTAAAAAGATCTCCGGCAAAAATACTGGCTTCATCTCCACCTGTACCGGCTCTGATCTCAACTACCGCACTCTTAGCATCCTCCGGATCTTTAGGTATTAGGAGGAATTTGATTTCCTCTTCCAGCTCTTCCACCTGCTCTTCTAGTTCATTTAATTCATCTTTTGCCATCTGCACAAAATCAGGATCGCTTTCCTTAGCTATGATCTCTTTAGAAGATTTTATATTCTCCAGGACATTCTTGTAATTATAATAGCTATTAACAATTGGCTCGAGATCCTTATACTCTTTGTTGAGTTTAATGTACCTAGTCATGTCGCTGATGATCTCAGGATCGATAATTTGTTTACCGACCTCATCATAGCGCTCTTTTATATATGATAATTTTTCAATTAATTCACTCATGTTTATTCAATCTTAAATAAGATCCACACAATATTTTAGTACTCAAAAACCCCATATGGGCTATCGATCGTCAATCGTTTCTTAGAAGATGCTTCCACTCTTCCAACTATCCTCGCTTCAATATTGAAGCTGCTTGAAATTTCAATTATTTTGCCTGCTACTTTTTCCGGAACATACACTTCCATCCGATGTCCCATATTAAATACCTTATACATTTCTTTCCAATCTGTTCCGGACTCTTCCTGAATCAAACTAAACAATACTGGAGTTGGAAATAAATTATCCTTAATAATGTGAAGATCGTCAACAAAGTGTAAAATCTTTGTTTGTGCTCCACCCGAACAATGGATCATCCCATGGATATCCTTCCTATTTTCTTCAAGAATTTTTTTAATCACAGGAGCGTAAGTACGTGTAGGAGAAAGTACTAGTTTACCTGCATTTACAGGACTTCCGCTTACATTATCTTCTAAATTCTTCGTGCCTGAATAAACCAGATCCTCGGGTACTTCATGATCATAACTTTCAGGAAAATCTCGGGCCAGACGCTTATTAAATACATCATGACGAGCTGAGGTCAAGCCATTTGATCCCATTCCGCCATTATATTCACTTTCATAAGTGGCTTGTCCAAAAGAAGCCAATCCCACGATCACGTCTCCTGCTTTGATATTAGCATTATCGATCACTTTATTTTTTGGCATCCGGCAAACCACCGTACTGTCGACTATAATCGTTCGAACCAGATCACCAACATCCGCCGTTTCTCCTCCGGTAGATTGAATTCCGATTCCATGTGAACGTAAACTTTCAAGTAGTTCTTCCGTTCCATTTATAATAGTAGAAATAACTTCTCCGGGAATCTTATTTTTATTTCTTCCTATCGTGGATGATAATAAAATATTGTCGACTGCACCCACACATAAAAGATCATCAATATTCATGATCAGTGCATCCTGGGCAATCCCTTTCCAAACAGAAAGGTCTCCGGTTTTCTTCCAATAAATATAAGCAAGCGAAGATTTTGTTCCCGCTCCATCCGCATGCATTACTATACAATGATCATCGCTGCCGGTCAAGCTGTCTTCTACAATTTTACAAAAGGCTTTTGGAAAAAGTCCCTTATCGACATTCTTTATAGCCTCATGCACGTCTTCCTTGGACGCAGAAACCCCTCGCTGATGATACCTTTCTTGCATATTTATACATACTAAAAAGCATCCCAATTAACTTAGAATGCTTTTAAAAATAATTGGAGTGCAAAGCTACTCTTCTTTTGGGACGTAATCAAAACTCAGAACAGTAAATTCAGTTCGTCTGTTTTTTTGGTGCGCCGCTTCTTTTTCAGCTTGAGTAGGCATATTATTGATCTGAGCATCTGTGATTTTCAATCGTGTTTCTCCGTAACCATGAGCGACTAATCTTTTCTGGTCTATCCCTTTTGAAATAAGATAATCAACACAGGACTGTGCTCTTTTCTGAGAGAGCACAAGGTTATCAGCATCCGAACCTCTGCTATCAGTATGGGCTTGAAGCTCTATAATGATAGTAGGGTTATCGATAAGGATATTATAGAGATAATCAAGTGAGTCTTTAGAATTTTCAAGCAAACCCCATTTAGCAAATTCATACTGTACTTCCGGGAATTCGATAGGCTCATCACTGATCGGCTGAATAAAAAATTCTTTAATAAAGGTCGTGGACTCTCCTAATCCTACCGTAGTGATCTGGTCTTTGGCTACAAGGTAATCTTCTCCCTTACTAACCACGATCGAATAAGTCACCTCAGAGTTGATATATCTTTCGGCTCCATTTTCAGCAAAATAAAAACCCCCGTTATCATCCGACATTGTTTGAAAAGAGGATCCATCAGTCCCCGCAACACGCACAAATGCATTGGTAACAGGAGCTTGTGTTTCTTTATCATAAATATTACCCTGAAGTACATAGACCAGTGGAGGCAACATAAAATTAAAGATATCGGATTGCCCTTTTGTACCCGGACGATTACTTGTCAGATATCCTCGGTCATTTTCTGCTTCGAATACAATTGAATAATCATTATACCCTGAATTGATGGGATATTTCATATTTTCAACCTGACCCCATTTATTTATGTCGGTAGGTACTGCTTTAAAAATATCCAATCCACCCATTCCTCTTCGCCCGTTTGATGCGAAGTAAAGTGTTCCGTTTGGGTGAATAAAAGGGAAAAGTTCATCTCCGGCTGTATTGATTTCTGAACCTAAATTCTTTGGTTTACTCCATAAAGAGTTCTCATTTGCACGGGTAATCATCCAGATATCTCTACCGCCTTTTCCTCCTTCCATATCAGAAGCGAAGAATAGCGTTTTTCCATCTTTACTAATTGACGGGTGACCCACGGTAACGGTATCAGCCCCTGCAGGCTTTAACTCAAGGAGCACAGGCTCTGTCCATCCTTCACCTACATATACAGAATAATAAATATCACACCCCAGGTTCCTGTCTTTTTCTTCAAGACAACGCGTAAAATAGATCGTTTTCTTATCGTCTGAAAAACATGCTGCTCCTTCATTGAACTTAGAATTGATCAATTCCGAAATTCCTGCCGGTTCCGACCATTTTCCTTTTTCATCCCTTGTGGTTAAATAAATATCCTGATAATTCTCTCCTGATCGATTATCGATCTTCGAACCCTCTGAAGCTTCTCTTGAAGAAGTGAAAACTAAGGTTTGGTAATCTTTACTGGCGTAGTTAGCTGAAAAATCAAATTGTGGCGAATTTAATTGTACTTCTGGAGTTACGATAAATTTTGTTGGATTATCCACCCAGCTTTGAGCGGCTTCACATGCTTCCATATCCAACTTAGCCATTTTATCGTCATTCACTTTTTGAAAATAATTATTATATCTTCTTAGGGCCTCTTTGTACTTTCCCTGATTTTGAAGAGCAACTGCCAATCTATAATACACAATTGGATCAGGATATTTTGCCTGAATCGCTTTTCCAAACCAAACTTCCGACTGCTCATAATCCAAAATCTTTGCATAAGATTCACCAATCATGAAGATCATTCGTGCTTTTTCCTGAGGATCTTTCTCTTTTACATATGCTTTTTTATATAAGTCAATCGCATCATAATACGCTTTATTCTCAAAAGCATTTTCCGCTTTCTCTGTTGGAGTGTACTGTGCAAGCAGCATAGAGCTCATTCCTAACAATACTATCAATGAAAATATCTTCTTCATATACAATTTATTCGAGTAATTAAAACCGTAAAAAATATCTTACGATTAGGCCCTCGAAAATAACTAATATTTTTCCATTTTAACAAAAGGAGATGAGGGTACAATTAACTACTATTTTGTTAAACTAATTTAAGGTCTTTTGAGACAAGAACTATTCCATTTTTAAAAAGAGCAATCGTAGCGCCTCTGAGGCAGCTGTTAAGCCAAATATAGCAGGCATATAGGATATTGTTCCGTAAAAAGATTTCTTGTAATTTGATCCATCAGTGAGTTTCAAGGAGTCTGAATTTTGTATTTCAGTTGAAAAAACAGCTCTGATTCCTTTATTAATGTTAAATTCTTTAAGTCTTTTTCTGATTTTTTGAGCTAATAAACAGCTGTGAGTAGAAGAAATATCCCTGATCACCACTTTGGTAGGATCCATTTTACCACCGGCACCCATTACACTGACGCATCTTACTTTTTGTCTTTTGCACTCTTTTAATAAGCTGATTTTCGGCGATAAAGAATCGATGCAATCCAACACTACATCAACTTTTTCGATAGATATGATCTCTCCTATTCTGTGTGGTTCGAGGAATTCATGTATTGTTTTTAAATTTACTTCAGGATTAATATCCATCACCCTGGCCCCCATAACATCCGTTTTATTCAAGCCTATGGTTGAATGCAATGCTACGAGCTGACGGTTTATATTACTCTTTTCAATTACATCCCCGTCAATTAATATTAAATTTCCAATTCCTGCTCTGGCCAATGCTTCGGCAGCATAACTTCCAACCCCACCCAAACCGACAACCATTACCTTTGATCTTTTTAAAAAATCAATTTTTTCCTTCCCGATCAATAGTTCGGTTCGTTCGAGGAAATTACTTGGACCGATCTTCATTAAAAACACTATTAAAATTCATTTCAATTCTTTTCTTTAATTCATCCTGATCTAGTTCTAAAATCTGAGCACTTTGCACATAGATGTCTTCAATTTTATATACTTCATCATTATCCGTTTCAAAAAATAAGCGATCTAATGAAATCCTCTTTAAAATATGCTCCAATCGATTGCTATTACATAATTTACTGCCAATAGAGAGATAAAATCCATGATCTATCAAGGATGCGGCAAGCTCCGGACTTTTGTTATAGCCATGAAGGACCCATGAAAGATCTGAATTATTTTGCCTTTTTAAACTAATAAGATCATCAAAAGCCTTTACACAATGAATAATAAGTGGCTTATTAAATTTTTCGGCTAAACCAATTTGTGCCTGAAAAAAAGACAATTGTATGGCCTTAGGAGTTTCAATTGTATAATCCAATCCGCATTCTCCTATTGCAATTATATCTTTGTCACTTTCCAAATAGGAAGTTAAAAGCGCAATTTGATCCGGCTCTCTATTAATAAACCAGGGATGAATGCCAAGTGAATAATGTGCCGATCCATTTTCAGAATCCAAAAAAGCATTATATATCTCAATATGCTCTTTTGAGTTCCGGGATTTATGATGGCAATGAATGTCGATAAATGGAAGCATGATGTAAAATTACATCATTCACAATGCCATTAAAATTTTATTTTAATCTGGCCTGTGCCTCTTCCATAATGTATTGGTAGCGTTTTAATATACGATTCCACTCTTCAAAATCCTGATCATCCTTCACACTTACCACTTTATCTGCTCTTTCGCTAGCAATTTTCAACACATATTTCAAAGGATCTGAATCGCCTAATTTTACAATTACACGGGTTCGTATTGTACTTTCATTATTAAAACTTTGAACTTGCCATGCGGTTCTAATATAACCTGTCTCTTTATCAGTTACCTCCAAAACATCAAATTCAGACATAACTATTGAACTTAAGAGTTTCCAAGCTTCAACTTCCGAAATTGATTTATTGACCTCGATGGTAACATTAACATTTGCCATATCCGTCGATACTGACGTTTTGTAGGCTTCATCTTCGACTAATTCAATATGATCAGTTACCGGTGGCGCCTGGTATTCCTTACTGTTGCAATAATTTAATTTTCTACTGATGAATCCATCTTTAAATACGATCACTTCGGCACATTCATTATTAGGAACTTTCACTTCATAACTTCCACTGCCTACGATCTTTCCATTCATTTTTATTTCTGCAGTTTCTGGGGTAGTATTTACTTTTACTACTCTATCACTGAGTGAAAAAGAATAAGAAACCGGAGGCTCCTGATCTTTTTTACTATTGCAAAATACTTGTTCTTCGCTGGTATAACCTTCCTTCTCAACACGCACAGTGACGCATTCATTCGGATGTATAATAACATCCTCACTCGATTTAGATACTAGTTTTTCGTTGATGAAAATATCGGCATCAGCGGGTGTAACACTTACCTCAACTAATCTGCTTTCCAGTATTAAATGATCTTTAAAAGGCGGATCTTCCTGCCCATCCTGATTGTAATAGACTTTTTTGATCGTTGCATAACCCGCTTTCTTAACTTCTATGGTCTGGGATTTTCCCTTAGTCAGTATGAGATTATATTTCTCTCTTCCAACATTGGTTCCGTTCACATAAATATCAGCATCAAAAGGTTCTGCTGTTATTTCAACCATTCTGTTTTCAAGATTTACCCTGATCTCTTTAGGCCACTTCTGTGATTTAGAATATTCCTGAACCAATGGTTCAAAACCTTCCTTAATGATAACGATCCTGTTAGCATCATTCTTATCCAATTTAATTTCCACAGATCCGGTTCCAATAGCCGGGTTCAATATGGTATTTCCAGCCAAAGCATAAATTTTTGCATCTGCATAATTTACAGTAATCTGTAACTTTTGTGAAAAAACTGCATTTGTGGAAAAGGACAAAGCCAATCCCAGTAAGATCATTTTAATTAATTTCATATTCTTTGTAACTTAAATTGTTTCGGCGAACAAATATATGATTTCAGCGATAAAAGGCAAGTGTTAAGCAAATTTATATGCGATCTTTTCGCAGATCCAGGTCACTTTTTCCGCCTCTTTTTGAAAGTAATTTTGTATTTGAAATGACCATTAACTGCGAAATTGACTTACACATATCATAAATGGTTAATGCAGCTACAGAGGCTCCGGTAAGCGCTTCCATTTCAACTCCGGTCTTACCTTCCATTTTAACTTCACAAGTTATAATTGCTTGATTTTTTTCAAGTCTTATCTTTATTGTACAATGATCCAAAGATAATGGATGGCACATCGGAATGAGTTCATGTGTTTTTTTTGCAGCCATGATCCCGGCTATAATCGCTGTTTGAAATACGGGACCTTTTTTAGTGTACAATTCATCTTTATTAAAGAGCGCGCTGATCTCTTCTCCTAAAAACACACTGCTTTCTGCTATAGCTGTCCGTTTAGTTACATGTTTACCTCCAACATCCACCATTCGTGGTGTTCCAGCGTCATCCAAATGACTAAAATCTGTATTTTTTTCCTTCTCCATACAAACC
>JAHECK010000122.1:7595-8674 GCA_024641785.1 Flavobacteriales bacterium
GGGTGAAGAAGAACTCCCATTTAATGAGACGGTAGGAAGAGTATTAACAGAAGATATCATAGCAGACCGGGATTTCCCCCCATTCGATAGGGTGACGATGGATGGAATCGGGATTTCTTATAAGGAAGATCAAAAAACATTTAAAATAAATGGCTTGCAGGCAGCAGGTATGCCTCAAAAAAAATTGGAGAAGCAGAATGAATGTATGGAGGTGATGACGGGCGCTATTTGTCCGCAAGGAATAGACACCATCATCCCTTATGAAAATATAACTATCCATGAGGGTTTTGCTACAATCAATGAAAAGGTAAAAAAAGGAAAGAATATCCATCGTCAGGCCTTTGATAAAAGTAAAGGGGCAATTCTCATCCCAAAAGGAAAACAAATAAGCACTGCTGAGATTGCTGTTATTGCCAGCGTGGGAAAATCCAAAGTGAAAGTTGCCAAATTACCAAGGGTAGCAATTATTTCTACCGGGGATGAACTTGTTGAAGTTGAAATGCTACCCGAAAAACATCAGATCCGTAAGTCTAATGTGTGGGCCCTAAAAACCGATCTTGCATTGCTGAATATAGACGCTAGCATGTTTCATCTGGCGGATGTTAAAAGTGAAATCAAGAAAAGACTGGAAGAAATCCTCTCCTCTTTTGATGTGGTTTTATTGAGTGGTGGTGTCTCTAAGGGAAAACTCGATTACCTCCCTGAAATAATGGAAGAGTTGGATATAAAGAAAATTTTTCATCAAGTGAAACAGCGACCAGGAAAACCTTTTTGGTTTGGAACTTTCCGGAATAGGGTTAATTTTTTCGCCTTTCCCGGGAATCCAGTTTCGACCTATTCAAACTTTCATCGTTATTTTATACCTTGGTTAAACAGCTCGCTTGGGATGGAAAAAAGACTTCCCTTTAAAATAAAATTAGTCGAAGAATTTAATTTTGATCTTGCACTGACTTATTTTTTACAGGTAAAACTCCTTAATACTAAAAATGGTATCGAAGCGCTCCCAATGATGGGGAAAGGAAGTGGAGATCTGGCTAATTTGTTGGATACCGATGGCTTTTTAATTATTCCTGAAGAAA
>JAHECK010000023.1 GCA_024641785.1 Flavobacteriales bacterium
TTTTGGGAACCATGTATCATATAGCGTCTGAACTTGTTGATTCCCACTTTCCAATGCTTTTGTTGGATTTTTAATCCATATATATAGCATTTCTTCATTCCCTTCCCATCTGGCTTTAACTCCTTTAAGAGCAGGACCTACAAGATCTTTATCGGGTTTATGACAAGCTGCGCAATTGGCTTTAAATAACTTTTCGCCGTCTGGTTGCCCATAAACGAAGTTTATTGAAAATAACAAGGAAAGTGCAAACAGAAAAAAGAAAGGCTTCTTCCTAAGCCTAGTATAATAAATTCTCATGCTAAATAGAATTCCGCTTATTTGGTTTAATAGCCAGCAAATTTATAAGAAACTACAACATAAAATCTATAATAGGCACATAAATGTCAGTAAAATTATAATTTATAATGTTTCTAAATAAGAGGCTTATCTATTGATATTTAGAGTATTAAAGTCATTTTAATAGTATTTTGACTAGAATAAATATTTTTTATAAAATTTAACTGAACTAATAATTTACAATGGTTAAATAATTGAAAGGAATATCTTTGTAAAAAAAAAATCATGAAATATTCTCTTTTAATTTTATTCATTTTGAGCGCTCAAATAACTTATAGTCAGAATGATTGGAGAGTTTATAATGACCAAGACAGTCTTATTGAGAATGTAAATACTACTATCGAAAATGACATTTTATTTGATTCTGAAGGAAGTGTAATCATTAATGCAGACCCGAGAATTGATTCCTTAGTATCAATCGTTGCAGAAAATCCTCCAGAAATAAAGGGATACCGATTAGAGATCTTTTTCGGAAATCGAAAAGATGCTGAAAAGGTAAAAAGTGAGTTTTTAAAAGGATTTGATCAATATCCTATCTATGTTATCTGGCAGCAGCCTAATTTTAAAGTTCATGTAGGTAACTTTATAACTAAACTTCAGGCCGAAAAAGCGCAGCAAGAAATTAAGTATGCATATCCAAATTCCTATATCGTAATTACGGAAATAAAGACGGCCGATTAATAGGATCTATTTCAGTCAATTAGAAAGCAATAATTAAAATGTATAATTGAATGAATTCAATTCAAGGAGTATTCGATTATGTGTCATTTTTACAGCCATTAAAAAACATCCATCACCCTACAATAAATTCAAATATAGGAAGAGCACATAAATTTAATAGCCTGAAGATCACAAGGTTTGACGGACTTCTGTTTCTTCAAATGACTCAACAATATCACCTTCTTTAATGTCGTTATATTTATCGATATTCAAACCACATTCGTAGCCATGAGTCACTTCTTTAACATCATCTTTAAATCGTTTTAAAGAGCCTAATGTTCCAGTATGGACAACAATTCCGTCTCTAATAACACGAATTCTATTATTACGCTTAATTTTCCCATCGAGTACAAAACAACCAGCGATGGTTCCAACTCTTGTAATATGGAAAGTTTCGCGAATTTCGGCTGATCCAAGGATTTTCTCTTCAAGAGTTGCAGACAACATCCCTTCCATCGCATCTTTAACATCATCAATGGCAGCGTAAATAACTGAATACAACTTAATCTGAATCTCTTCTGTTTCTGCAATATTTCTTGCGGCAACTGAAGGTCTTACCTGGAATCCTATAATAATTGCATTGGAAGCGCTAGCAAGCATCACATCCGATTCTGAGATCTGTCCAACTCCTTTATGAATAATATTTACCTGAACTTTTTCTGTAGAAAGTTTTAATAAAGAATCGGCAAGTGCTTCAACAGAACCTCCAACATCTCCTTTTACAATAATATTAAGTTCATTAAATTCTCCAACTGCTATTCGACGACCAATTTCATCAAGAGTAATATGTTTTTGGGTTCTGATTCCTTGCTCACGTATTAATTGCTCACGTTTATTAGCAATTTCACGCGCTTCAGGTTCGCTATCCATAACATTAAATCGATCTCCTGCATTAGGAGCTCCGTTTAAACCAAGAATAGACACCGGAATAGCAGGTCCTGCTAATTTAATCGATTGTCCTCTTTCATTATGCATTGCTTTTACTCTTCCTGAGAATGATCCTGCAAGTAATGCATCTCCTACACGTAAGGTTCCTCCTTCTACTAAAATCGTGGTTACATATCCTCTACCTTTATCCAATTGCGATTCAATTATAGTTCCAAGCGCTTTTTTGTTTGGGTTTGCTTTTAACTCTAATATTTCCGCTTCGAGTAGTACTTTTTCAAGTAATTCATCAACCCCCTGACCTGTTTTAGCAGAAATTTCCTGGCTTTGGAATTTACCACCCCAGTCTTCTACAAGGATATTCAAATTAGCCAATTCTTCTTTCAATCTCTCCACATTTGAATCCGGCTTATCAATTTTATTGAAAGCAAATACCATTGGAACACCAGCAGCTTGAGCATGATTGATCGCTTCTTTGGTTTGAGGCATTACGTTATCATCAGCTGCAATAATAATAATTGCAATATCTGTAACTTGAGCTCCACGGGCACGCATTGCTGTAAAGGCTTCGTGACCAGGAGTATCTAGGAAGGTGATCTGTTTATCTTCTCCAACTGTTACATTGTAAGCTCCAATATGTTGGGTAATACCACCTGCTTCTCCACTGATCACATTCTCTTTTCGAATATAATCAAGAAGAGATGTTTTACCGTGATCAACGTGACCCATTACGGTAACAATTGGTGCTCTTGAGATAAGATCTTCTTCTCTATCAATTTCCACTTCGATCGTCTCAGTAACTTCGGCGGTTGTAAATTCAACTTTATAACCAAACTCATCTGCAATGATCGTCATCGTTTCGGCATCTAGACGTTGATTTATCGATGCAAATATCCCAAGAGACATTAAAGCAGCAATAATATCGTTTACCGATTTATTCATTAAAGAAGCCAGATCAGAAACAGTAACAAATTCCGTTACTTTTAAGATGTTTTTTTCAGCATCAATAATTCTTTGTTCTAATTCTTCTGATTCCCCTCTATCCTGTCTTTTTTGACGACGTATTTTTGCTCCTTTGTTTTTAGATTTTGAAGATAAACGAGCTAAAGTTTCTTTGATTTCCTTTTGGATATCAGCTTCTGTCAGCTCTGGTTTTTGTGTTACCGGTCTTTTACGCTTGTCTACTGCACGCGCAGGAACATTTTTCTTGGCTACTCTGGCAACATCAACCTTAGGAGTTTGAATTCTTTTTCTTTTAGGTTTTCTACCTACTTCTCGATCTCTTGAACTGGCAGCAGGACTTGGTTTATGCTTTTCCGGAAGAACTATCTTTCCAAGAACTGTAGGTCCTTGTAACCGCTCAGCTCTAGCTACAATAGTAGCATTTGGATCAACAACTTTTTCTTCTTCTTTCTTTTCCTCTACCTTTTCTTCCTTCTTCGCTTCTGTTTTTTCCTCTTTCTTCGCTTCTACTTTTTCTTCCTTCTTCGCTTCTACTTTTTCTTCTTTCTTCGGCTCTACCTTTTCTTCTTTCTTCGCTTCTACTTTTTCTTCTGATTTAACAGGAGCGACTTCTTTTGGTTTTTCAACTTTTTTCTCTTCTGCTTTTGCCGCCGGTTTTGCTTTTGTTTGATGCTTATCAAGATCTATTTTTCCAACTACGGTTGGTGTAACTTTTTTAACTTCAGGTACTTCAGCTATTACTTCTTTTACCGGTTCTACTGCTTTCTCCTCTTTAGGGGCCGCTTTTGGAAGTTCTTTCGACGGACTAACTTCTCTATTAGAAACGGTTTCGATTGCAAGGGATTTTCGCTCTTTTCGGCTGGTTCCTATTTGGCTGGATTTATCTTTAATATCTCTATCAGAAGAAAATTCCTTCATGATCATCTCATGCCATTCTGGTAATATCTTTGTATTAGGGCTAAAATCTTCTTTTATACCTTTATCATGCAAAAACTCTATGATCCGTTCCACAGAGATATTTGATGTTGTTGCTAATTGTTTAAGTCTTACTGTTTTGACTATTGACATATATTACTTCTTCTAAAAACCCGTTTACAATTTATCCTAATACTTGCAAAATAACAATTATTCCAATTCTTCTTTTAATATTTTCTTAATCTCTTTCACAGTCTCTTCTTCAAGATCTGTTCTTTTAACTAAGTCAGCATCATCCAATTCAATAACAGAACGCGCTGTATCAAGTCCAACTGCTTTTAATTCATCAATAATCCAGCTATCAATTTCATCTGCAAATTCTTCTAAATCCACATCATCATTAAATTGTTCTGCATCACGATAAACATCAATTTCGTAACCTGTAAGTCTACTTGCTAATTTTATATTAAATCCACCTTTACCAATAGCAAGTGAAACCTGATCCGGTTTCAAGAAAACGTCTGCTCTTTTTTCATCTTCATTGATCTCAATAGAGGTGATTTTAGCAGGGCTTAATGAACGCTGAATGAATAATTGATTATTATCTGTAAAATTAATTACATCAATATTTTCATTTTTTAATTCTCTAACGATCGAATGGATTCGAGATCCTTTCATTCCAACACAAGCCCCAACAGGATCAATACGATCATCGTATGATTCAACAGCCACTTTAGCTCTTTCACCCGGTTCTCTAACAATCTTTTTAATGGTGATCAATCCATCAAAAACTTCAGGAACTTCTTGTTCGAATAAACGCTCAAGGAATTCGGCAACTGTTCTTGACAAAATAATTACAGGACTGTTTGATCGCATTTCAACTTTCGCAACAACGGCTCTAACCGTATCACCTTTTTTGAAGTAATCATATTTGATCTGTTCTGATTTTGGCAGGATCAATTCATTCCCTTCATCATCTAAAACCAAGATCTCTTTTTTCCAAACCTGGTATACTTCACCAGTAATGATCTGGCCTAACTGATCTTTATATTTTTGATAAATATTATCTTTTTCAAGATCCATAATTCGAGAAACAAGATTTTGTCTTAATGACAAAATATTCCTTCTTCCAAAATGCTCGAATGTAATCGCTTCGGAAACTTCCTCACCAATTTCAAAATCCGGTTCGATCTTTACGGCATCATTGTAAGCAATTTCTCGATTTTCGTCTTCTACTTCACCATTATCAACAATAAGTCGATTTCTCCATATCTCGAGGTCACCTTTATCAACATTGATAATGATATCAAAATTCTCATCAGTTTCATGTTTTTTAATAATCATGTTTCTGAACACATCTTCAAGAATACGCATCATCGTTAGACGATCGATATTCTTAAATTCCTTAAACTCTGAGAATGAGTCGATTAAATTAACAGTATTCATTTTGCTCTATTTAAATGATAGTATCACTTTAGTTTGTTTAACATCTGAGTATTTAAAGGTATGCAATTCTTCAATCCATTGCTTTGCTTTTCGTCCTTCAATTCTCTCTTTTCTTTTGCTTAAAACAGTAAATCCATTTTCATCTGCTGAAGTTAATACTCCTTCAAATTTATGGTCTTCATTATCAAGTACTTTTACTTCACGATTGACATTTTTTAAATATTGTCTAATGTGCTTAAAAGGCTGATCCAAACCTGCCGAAGACACTTCTAAAGAAAAATCCTCAACTTCACGATCCAGATTATGCTCCACATTTCGACTTACAGACATACATTCACTGATCGTTACAGAATGATCTGCATCGATCAATATTTTTATATTGTTTCCAACGCCCACTGTAAGTTCTACAATGAAACCATCGAATGTAGCTAATCGCTCTTCAGCTAGTTTTCTTATGTGTTTTTCCTCAATCATATCCTACAAAAAAGAGGGGTACTACCCCTCCTTTTAAATAAACTTCTCTAAAAAGAAGTGCAAAGATACAGTTTTTCTTTATTTTCTAAAATATACTTTCCTCATTTTCATTAAAATCAATGATTGATCAGCTTTTAATAAACTAGAAAACTATTTTTTCATTGGAGGTGGTAATTTGCTTTTTTCTTTTCCTTCAACAAATTCTGTCTTTACGATCACTTTCCCGTAATCATCGTATTTAATATATTCTCCATGTTTAAGCCCATCTTTAAAATGGATCTTTTCTATCAACTGATTCCGATTATTATATTGCAGTGAAGTCCCATTTAATCTTCCTAATTTAAAATTCTGCTCTTTCCACAATGCTCCATTTGAATAATAATACACCCATTTCCCATCGGGTTTCCCATTTACAAATGCACCTTCGCTTTCCATTTGTCCATAGGAATTATAACTCCTCCATATCCCTTCTTTCTCCCCGACATTATAATAACCTTCTTCTCTTAAAGCCCCTTTATCATCATAATATTTCCATGAACCCGTTTTTTGGTCGGCTGTCCAATTTCCTGAATACTTTAATTGCCCATTAGGATACCATCCTTCCCATTTACCATCTAGTTTACCTTCACTAAATGACCCCTTATCCTGTGCAAGTTCATCCTGATACCAAGAGGTCCAAACCCCATTCTCCTTTCCATTTAAAAATTCACCTTCCTGAGTTTTTGAACCATTTTCAGAATAATACTCCCAAATGCCCGTTTTTTCACCTCTTAAATAATTTCCTTTTTTCCATGGTTTACCGGATTTATAAAAATAATCCCATTCGCCTTCCTTTCTCCCGACAATAAATTCACCTGCATAATATAGTTGTCCATTCGGATGGTAATATTCCCATTTCCCATCAGCTTGATCTTCTTTGAAATTACCATCCATATCTATCCCACCTTCTAAAAAATACCAGGTCCATTGCCCGATTTTTTTATCCATGTCATAGATGCCGGTAGTTTTGATGTTTCCATTTTCATAATAAGAAGCGAAAGAGCCATTTAATGTGTCGTTAGTATAATGAGCTAGCATGGAAGTCAAGCCGCTGATGTGCCAATATTTCCACTCCCCAACTCTAGAAAGGTTTTCATAAAACCCTATTGCTGAAGTATCTCCTTCGGGATAAAATTCTAGAAAACGACCTGCTATTTTTCCATCTGTATATGGATAGATGGAACGAACACTCCCACTAGGATAGTACTCTATCATCTTACCATTTCCATTTTCGATTAACACATTATTCTGATCATCTTTGAAGTAAACTATGAATTTCGTTCCGCTACTATCGAAATTTTCTTTGAGATAAAATTGATTGTCTCTTCCATAATATACCCACTCCCCAATTTTATTCCCCTTAAAATAATTCCCTTTTGAAATAGGTTTTCCATCTCGATAAAAAGTAGTCATTATCGAATCCTGAATATCCATTTTAAAGTATCCTTCTTCACTTATTTGTCCATTATCGTGATACCTAATAACTGCACCATCTAATTTTCCTCTGGTGTAATTTGCTTCCTCCATCAAATTCCCATTAGGATACCAAAATAACCATTTGCCATATTCAGTACCTCTTTCATAAAGACCTTTACTTCTTAGCTGTTTTTGATCTTTATCCCAATAATCTACATATTCTTGGGTTTGAGAAATAAGAACATTTACACTGAAAAAAAAGATAAAAAAAGGAATAATCGCTTTAAAATAGTGACTCATAATTTGGAGTTGAGAAGGTTGTTATCGATCAATAAACGTTGTATAACTTGATTTGTTTTAAGCGTTCTAAAGAGTTGAATATGCATCATGTGATGTGTATCTGAACCCAGAAGAGATATCCAATTATTCTCGGCTAATTTCCCTACCGTTTTCATTACTTCAGGACCATAATTCCCACTAAAGGAGCCTAAATTAGCCTGAAATATCACTCCTTTATCAATCAATTTTTCGTAATGAGAAAAAGATCGATGCCAATAGGCATATCGCTCCGGATGTGCCAATACAGGCTGATATCCTTCTAATTGCAAGTCGAATATTATTTGATCTAGTAATTTCGGTTCTTCAAAAAAGGAAAGTTCGAAGAGAACCATGTTCTTCCCAAAACTTAAGATTTCCTTTTTTTTGATCAATTCTTCGAAATGGGTATCCAGATAATATTCTGCAGCCGCATCGATCTCCATATCGATCTTATGCAGCTTGACAGCCTCCTGAAGTCTTTTTAATCCTGTTAATATGCCTTCCTTATCATTTCTGTAATAGTCGGACATGATATGAGGAGTAGTGATGATCTTTTTGTAACCTAAAGATTGTAAACCCAAAATCAGGCTGATGCTCTCGTCCAAACTTTTCGATCCATCGTCGATCCCAGGAATTAAATGGGAATGAACATCTGTAATTAATCCGCTAAAATCTTCATGAACATGTTCAATTATTTTTTTCTTTTTAAAAATGTTCTGAAGAAACCCCATATTAAAGGCTCAGGTATTTGTATTTATTAATTTTATTACGGTAGCTCCCTTTTACATCAACTACAATTCCATTTGGCGTGAGCCATTTAGAAAAATCATCTTCCGTTAAATTAGCGTAAACGTCATGATTTACCGCTACAACTACCGCATTGTATTTTCCTTTAGCTTCTTTGATGAGTCCGAATCCGTAATTATCTTTAAGTTCTTTAGAATCTGCATATGGATCCATTACTTCGATGTGAACGGAAAAGGATTCCATTTCTTTGATAAGGTCTACTACCTTCGAATTTCGAATATCCGAAACATTTTCTTTAAAAGTGGCTCCCAAAACTAAGACTCGGGCTTCCATTATATTTACTCCTGAAGAAATGATCTTTTTAACCGTTTGTTTTCCAAGATAAAAGCCCATGGAATCGTTTACATAACGTCCGGAGTTAATGATCTTTGCATGATATCCTACTTGTTTTGCCTTATGTGTCAAATAATAAGGATCCACTCCGATGCAATGGCCACCAACCAAACCCGGGTAAAATTGTAGAAAATTCCATTTTGTTCCGGCAGCTTCGAGAACTTCATAGGTGTTTATTCCTAATTTATTAAATATAATAGAAAGTTCATTGATCAATGCGATATTCACATCACGTTGCGTATTTTCAATAATTTTTGCGGCTTCAGCTACCTTTATTGATGCGGCTCTATGCACTCCGGCACCGACCACCATTTCATATAATTCGGCTATTTCGTTCAGCGATTCTGTATCTGATCCAGAAACCACTTTGATCACCGTTTGAAGGGTATGTTTTTTATCTCCCGGATTGATCCTTTCAGGAGAATACCCCACTTTGAAATCCTGATTAAACTTCAATCCCGATTTTTTCTCAAGCACAGGAACACAATCATCTTCTGTACAGCCCGGATAAACTGTAGATTCAAAAATCACATAATCTCCTTTTTTAAGCGCTTTACCTACATTAGCAGTAGCCCCCAGAAGAGGTTTTAGATCAGGTAATTTTGCGTCATCAATGGGTGTAGGAACCGCTACAATAAAGACATTTGCTTTTTTTAGATCGGCAGCATTTGAAGTAAACACAATGTCGCATTTATCAAAGGCTTCACCTCCTAATTCCTTACTGGGATCTTCATTGTTTTGCAACATTTTTATTCTACCCGGGTGGATATCAAAACCGATCACTTTCGCCTTTTTAGCAAATTCTAATGCAATAGGTAATCCTACGTATCCTAAACCAATAACAGCTATTATTGATTTTTTATTTTTTACTTCCTTAATCATTCTTTGATTTAACTTGATAAATCCTTTCAATTATATCGACCACTTTCATTCCTTCTAAGGCATTGGTAGTGGCGCTTGTTCGATGTTTCAATGTATCGATCACATTTTCAATTACATAATGATGATTGGCAGCACTTCCTTTATAGTGTCCATAATCATTTGCCGGATTTGCCTCTTGTAAAACAGGCATTTCGTAGTCTTTTACATGGCAATATTCTACTTCATTCATGTATTGTCCCCCAACCTTTATACTTCCTTTAGAACCTATAATGGTCATTGAAGACTCCATATTTTGATCCCAAATAGAGGTGGAGTAATTAATACTTCCTATCCCTCCATTTACAAAGTTAAAATTTACAATTCCTGAATCTTCAAATTCGGTAAGGTCTTTATGAGTGAAATCGGCGAATTTTCCTTCGATCGAATGAATATCACCAAATAACCAATACATGATATCAATAAAGTGAGAAAACTGAGTAAATAAGGTTCCACCATCTAGGTCTTTAGTTCCTTTCCAGGTATCTTTTTTATAATAGCGTTCATCTCTATTCCAATACATATTCGATTGAACGATGAGAATATCGCCTAAGCGCTTTTCATCGATCATTTCCTTTAACCAAACTGAAGGAGGTGAATACCTGTTTTGCATTACAGCAAATACTTGTTTCGACATTTGAAGCGCTTTAAAGATCACTTCTTCTAGAGATGCTTTACTTAAACCAAGCGGCTTCTCACAGACCACATGATGTTTTGCGTTCAGCGCCATGATAGACTGCTTAGCATGCAATCCATTAGGAGTACAGATGCTTATAACATCTGCATCCGGAACTGCCTTTAAAAGCTCTTCAAGAGAAGAATAAAAGGGCACATTAAAATGATCAATTCCCAGGTCTTCTTTGTTTTTAATATCACAAAGGGCAACCAGTTCTGCTTCTTCATTTCGACTGATCATTTCTGCATGTCTTTTACCGATATGACCGCAACCCACTACTGCAAATTTTATTTTTGCTTCCATTTATTTAAGCTTACTAACTCGATTATCCTTTAACTGATATTTTTCTTTACTCTCGGGACAGATGGCTATCCCTTTTTCATCAAAAATTAATCGATGTCCATATTCACTCATCCAACCTGTTTGTTTGGCTGGATTTCCGACTACTAAGGCATAAGGCAACACTTCTTTAGTTACAACAGCTCCAGCACCAATAAAAGCATATTCGCCAATTTCAAAGCCACAAACAATTGTGGCATTAGCTCCAATACTTGCTCCTTTTCTTACCGTTGTTTTAGCATATTGCTCTTTTCGGATAATGGCACTTCGGGGATTAATAATGTTTGTGAATACCATTGAAGGACCAAGAAAAACCTCATCTTCACAAGTAACACCGGTATAGATAGAAACATTATTTTGAACTTTACATCGATCTCCTAAAGTAACTTCGGGAGAAATAACAACGTTCTGCCCGATATTACATGCATCCCCAATTTTAGCACCTGTCATTATATGACTGAAATGCCAAATTTTTGATCCTTTTCCAATGATGCAACCTGAATCGATAATTGCACTTTCATGAGCAAAATATTCCATGATCAATTCCTCCCTATACTTTCGTAATGGTAGCCCAATTTTTTCATATCCATTGGGTTATATAAATTTCGACCATCAAAAATGATCTTCTCTTTTAATTTGCTCTCAACTATTTTAAAATCCGGAGATCTAAAAAGCGCCCATTCAGTGGCGATCAATAATGCATCTGCTCCATTTAAAGTTTCATAAACGGAATCTGCATAGGAGATCTTATCTCCAATAAGCGATTTAACATTATCCATTGCTTCTGGATCGAAAGCACACACGGTAGCGCCGGCTTCAACAAGCGCATTGATCATATACAATGCCGGAGCTTCTCTAATATCATCGGTATCAGGTTTAAAAGCCAATCCCCAAATCGCAAAATGCTTTCCTTTCAAATTGCCTTTATAAAAGCGTTTCATTTTTTCGATCAGCGCTAATTTTTGTATTTGATTAACTGCCATCACAGAATGCAGTATATCGAAATGATAGCCTTCTTGCTCTCCGCTCAAAGCCAGAGCCTGAACATCTTTAGGGAAGCATGATCCACCATAGCCTATACCCGGAAAAAGGAATCGTTTACCAATCCGTTCATCAGAACCCATCCCTTTTCGAACCATGTCAACATTAGCTCCTACTTTTTCGCAGAAATTAGCAATTTCATTCATAAAAGTAATCTTTGTTGCAAGGAAAGCATTTGCTGCATATTTAGTCAGCTCAGCCGATTTTTCATCCATAAATAAAATTGGATTTCCCTGACGGACAAAGGGAGCATATAATTGTTCCATCAAAGCAATTGCCCGCTCACTTTGAGTTCCGATAACTACCCGATCAGGCTTCATAAAATCATCCACTGCAAAACCCTCTCTTAAGAATTCAGGATTTGATACAACATCAAATGGCACATTCGTTTTAGCGCTAATAGCCGCATTTACTTTATCGGCTGTACCAACCGGAACGGTACTTTTATCTATGATTACTTTATAATCTGTAATCATATCACCTAATTCTGAAGCTACTCCAAGAATATAGGAAAGATCGGCTGAACCATCTTCACCTGGAGGAGTTGGTAATGCCAAGAAAATAATTTCGGCATTTTTCTGTGCCTCTTTTAAATCGGTAGTAAAAGTAAGTCGCCCTGCTTTTATATTACGATGAAATAGTACGTCTAAATGGGGTTCGTAAATTGGGATTTGTCCATTGCGCATTTTTTCAACTTTAGAAGCATCTATATCAACACAAACAACATTATTTCCGGTTTCTGCAAAGCAAGTCCCGGTAACTAAACCAACATATCCCGTTCCAACAACAGCAATATTCATAATATCAAGGGGTTTTTAGTATTTAGATCGGGCAAATTCAATTACCTTATCTGTAATATATTTTAGCGTTTCTTCGCTATGTTCAGTATGCATAGGAAGTGATATTACACTTTCACATAATTTTTCAGTTACCGGAAAATCACCTTCCTTATAGCGTGGATCCAAGTAAGCTTTTTGCATATGTAAAGGTACCGGATAATATATCATCCCGGGTATTCCGGCTTCTTTTAAAAAATTCTGCATTTCAAAATGATCCAATTCATCACTTAATACCAAGGTATATTGATGGAAAACATGAGTAGAATTTACCGCTCTGGTAGGAATTCGAAGTCCCTTTATATCTTGAAAGGCCTTATCATAATAATCTGCAGCTTTTCTTCTTGCCTTATTAAAATCTTCCAGATATTTAAGTTTAACATCCAAGACCGCAGCTTGAATTGTATCCAATCGTGAATTCATTCCGATCAAATCATGGTAATATCGAACTTCCATCCCATGATTAACTACTTTCGTGATCATTGCTGCTAACTGATCATCATTTGTAAATAATGCTCCTCCATCTCCAAAACAACCCAAATTTTTAGAAGGGAAAAATGAAGTTGTCCCGATATGACCTATTGTACCTGCCTTCCTTACTTTTCCATTTGAGAAAGTAAATTCTGAGCCGATAGCCTGAGCTGTATCTTCAATAACAAAGAGCTTATGCTTATCTGCAATGGCCATCACAGATTCCATATCGGCTGTTTGACCAAATAAATGAACAGGAACAATGGCTTTAGTTTTAGGAGTGATCGCTTTTTCGAGCGCTGAAATATCAATATTAAAGGTTTCAGGATCTACATCCACAAGCACCGGAGTAAGTTGAAGCAAAGCAATTGCCTCTGCGGTAGCTACAAAAGTAAAATTAGATGTGATCACTTCGTCGCCTGGTTTTAAACCCATAGCCATCATTGCAATAGTAAGTGCGTCTGTTCCGTTTCCACATGCAATAACATGTTTTACTTCTAAGTAATTTTGTAGATTATTTTGGAATTTTTTTATTGCCGGGCCTCCAACAAAATAAGCTGAATCAAGCACTTCTTGAATCGCTTGATCAACTTCTCCTTTAATTTTTTGGTATTGACCTGCAAGATCAACCATTTGGATATTTTTCATATATAATTATTCAATTTTATTCCCATAAAATTTCAAAGCGCGAATTTAGGTTAAAAAGTTGAAAAAGCGTGGTGGATTGCGGCAATAATCTATATCAAAAACTAGGAGAAAGGAAGGTCCACAATGAAGATGGTTCCTTTATTTTTTGCTCTTTTGAAATAAATGGTCGCTCCATGATTATTGACAATGGTATGTACAATTGCTAATCCCAGTCCCATTCCTTTTGACTTCGTGGTAAAATTGGGTTTAAAGATCTTCTCTTTTAATTCAGGGTTGATCCCTGATCCATTATCTTCAATTTCGATATGAAAATGAGAAGGTAATTTTTCAAGACGAAGCATCACCTTTCTTTCTCCTTCATTTTTAGTGGCCTGAATTGCATTTTGGATCAGATTATTCATCATTCTCATAATTTGCCCTCTATCGGCATTAATTATGCAATTCTCCTCCACTTTTAATTCTAAAGTCACTCCTTCCATATGTGCGTATAATTCACATACTTCCGTCATTAAAAGACCCAGATCAAACTTCGAAGTAGATGAGACTGAAATCTGAGAAAAACGTGAAAATTCATTTGCAATATGATTCAAATTATCTATCTGTTCTATCAAAGCTTTCATTAGCGCCGGCGTTTTAGCAATGGCAGTATCTATGTCGCTTACTAATAATCGTTGATAATGTTGAATACTTAAGCGCATTGGGGTTAGTGGATTTTTAATCTCATGGGCCACTTGTCTGGCCATCTCTTGCCATGCACTTTCTTTTTCTGCTTGTACAATTTGACCGGTGATATTTTCCAGCTCACTTACCTTTTGATTATATGCTTTAACAAGTGAAGCGACCTCATCATTACCGGAATACTTAATAGGTTCATTTCGATTTATAAGGTCGAGAGAAGCGAAATTCGTCTGTAGCATTTTTAAAGGGGAAGTGATCCAATTCGCGACATAAATAGCAATGATAACACCCAGTCCGAGTAATAAAACAAATACATTGATCAGCACTTGAAGGAAGCGACTAATTTCTCTTTGAAGTTCATCCTGACGAGCAAAATAAGGAACATTCAAGTAGCCTATTTTTTCTCCGAGACTATTGTATAAAGGTCGGTAACCGGACAAATAGGCAAAGTTTCCAAGGGTTTCTTCATGAATAAATCTTGACTGAAGTGAAGTGCTGCTATTTTCGAAAGCGACAGGATCCATTTGTCTGCTCAATAATTTTTTATCCCAGATCATCGAAGATGAGGATGCACTCAATTGCCCATTTAAATCGAATAAGGAAATATCCGCTACAAATACTTCTGAAAATTTAAGCAGATAAGAATTTAATCTCGATTCTGGAACCTCATCTAATTGTTTTGCATCACCAAGTTTATGACCGAGTTCGATGTAGATCGAATTTAGTCTTTCGATAATTTGATCTTTATTTCTCTGATGAAATTGTTGAGTAATCTGATCAAAAATAACAATGGCATACAAAGTTAAAATGGCGATAATAAAAGAAATGAAAATGAGCTGGATCTTTGATCTCAATGAAAAGTAAAAAAGGGTATCCGGTTGGAATAAGCGTTTTAAAAAGAGGACAAAGAAAGTGAGTACTCCAAAAAAGAGGAACAAATAAGAGAAGGCAGTTACCTTTTGGAGAATCTGAGGAATAGGCCTTCCAATTATCCATCTAAAGCCATATTCTTCCGGAAGAATTAGCATGCTGGTCTCCCCTTTATTGACGTAACCTTCAAAGGTTGGGTCACTCGTAAACTCATTTATTTCATCCGGGAAAAACTCCTCATCGTTACTAAAAATTCTTTTCCCATTGAAATAGCGGGCATAGGTATAATCTAAAGCATAGGATTCGATGTAATTATTTTCTGAACGCATTAATTGTGGAAATCCCGCACTCAATGGCCTTGATAATTCTGTGAATACACCTTGTAAGTACCCCAGAGTATCCGAAAATTCAATTATCGGAAAAATGAATGCATAACCAACACTCCCCTTATTATCATGAAAAAAATAAAGTTGTTCTGAAAAGGTAGCTAAAAGTGATACGGTATCATTTAAATTAAATTCAGATTTTGAAAAGTCTAATGTATTTGAATTAATTCTACTAAAAGACTTATCATACTTATACCAATCACTACTAAAAAATATTTCTATTTCTGATAGTTCATTAAGACTTATTGAATCCTTTTGAAAAAGTTGATCGATCCATTCACTTTTTTGAATTTCAAGAAATGTCTTTTCAAGTTTCATTTCCTGAAGAGGGTCTTGCATAACACTGATCCGCTCACCAATTACTTGTCGAATCTGATGTTCTTTCTCGATATTATACTTTTCAAAAACATGAGCAAGAAATAGGGATATTAGTGCAAGATTAAAAATTCCAATCCCAATCCCAAGACGGGTCTGAGGAAACCAAATTCTGGTTCCAAGAGCGATTATAACAGGCAGTGACCAGAATGTTTCAGTAAGATCAAAACTCCCTAAACCAGCAATAATACTTGCATATAATGCAAAAGAAGTAAAAAGGAATAAAACAAAAAGAGAAAAAGAAAGTCCGCTTTTATAAATAAAACGGACACTTGTTTCAAGCCATAAAATAAACGATAAAAACAGAATAGCGATCCCAATCATCGAAATAAGAGAATAGGCATCCAATTCAAAAAGATGATCGATGTTAAATGGAATTCTGGAGTTTTTTACTAAGCCTTCGAGTAAAAAATTTATACTAAAAACCCATAAGGTTGATATAAAAAGAAAAATTAATGCAAGTGCTTTGTTTCTATTGTCCTGGAGAATGAGTGTTGAGGATGAGATACTATTCGAAATCAGTGATACGAATAATAGCAGGAACATTGAATTCAAAATGAGATCTCCAAGCGATGGAAACAAAAAGGACTGCGCGAAAATTGAAGGATCGAAAATTGAATTTTTAAATACCGCTTCAGGAAAAGAATTATTTAACCAGATCAAGCGAATAAAAATAAAAGTTAGAATAATCAGAAAAGCGGACAATGCTTTCTTCTTAGCACTTACTTTTAGAAAATATGTAAAAACAATAAATAACAGGCTTGCGACTAAAATGAAAAAAGAAAATACCTTCCAATTACTCGAAGTGGAATTCCAGTACTCGACCTTGCTAAAATCGAGATAAAAAGGAGGGTAATCTGCAATATATACAGCATAATCTGAGATTGCCCGGGTTGATATATTAATTTGATCATGTGTCTTTTGTTCGAATAGAAAGCGTTCTTTCAGAAAGCGATTTGCAATTGGGAAGACCTCTTTGATTTGCATTAAATAAAGAACTCTAAAATCTCCAATCTGGGTTTGTCTTAGAAAAAACCAGCCATTATTTAGTTGAATTATTCCGTTTTGCTTAGTTGTTACATCTGAAATTATAAGAGAGTTTGACCAAAATATAGCCTGTTCATTTTTATATACGAATAAAGAAAAGTACTTGTTGTTTTGAGTTTTTGAATAGGTTTCTTCAAAATCCCAGCTATTCAAATCATGATCCTTATCTGTCTGGCCGGTAGGTTTTATTTCGGATTCAATATTCTCTATCCATGTAATAAATTCATTATAACGATGATCAATGTTATTTTGAATCTTTTCTGTTTGCTTAGCAGCATCACGTACATTGTTGAATACAACGCTAGTTACTGTGTAGAATAACAATGCTACAAGGCTAATAAAAACAGCTATTTTACTTTTTATCTGGATAACGGTAGAATAAAGAGGAAAAGTACATTTTCGTTACAACAAAAAAAAGTCCAAAAATAAAAAGTCCGCTATGTAAAAACATAGCGGACAATTAAAGTGTTTAAAGTGCAATTAAGCTTTATTTATTAATAAAGATCTTTTCAGTTATTGTACCATATTGGCTTGAAATATTTAATAAATAAATTCCATTTTCAGCATTGCTAAGGTCAATATTTTGATTCAAAATATTATTTGACTGACTCGTTTGATAGATTATTTTACCTTGGATATCTGAGACCGAAATCAATACATTATTATAAGATGATAAATTAGCCTTAATGTTAAATACTCCATTATTTGGATTAGGGGAGATCAAAACATTCTCAAGCCAGTTTTCTTCAATTCCAACAACACATACAGCACAAGAATTCCAACAAACTACATCCAGAACAGCATCCTCTGTTACCTCAAGTGTTCGGTTAGTAAATCCATCAATGGTTGATGTACAAGGATCACCTTCAGTAAACATTTCCTGATCATCCCATCCATCTACAGTAAATTTATATTCGATAGTACCTGTAGAAACATTTACTGTCAATTCATATACATTATCTGCATCATCATCCGTCATCTCAGCACAAGCTCCACACCAACCGTTAAAAACGCCATTAAGGTTAACAGTGGTATATGAACCTGAATAACCATCCATATCAACTTTAAATGTAACGTTAGCAGTACTTGGCATTCCGGTACAAGCTACGCAAGATTCCCAGCAAACAACCGGTAAAATAGTATCCCCGTTAATTTCAAGATAGCGATTTGTAAAGCCATCAGTTGTTAGGGTACATTCCAAACCAGGAGCTAATGTTTCCTGACCGGTCCAGTTGTCAAAGGTAAATTTGTATTCAATCGATGCAGCATCTAATGGCAGGGTAACTTCCCATACACCGTCAGCATCATCATCAGACATCGGATTACAGCTTCCGCACCATCCATTAAAGTTCCCATTTAATTGAATTTCTGTAAAAGTTCCAGTGTAGTCATTCATATCTACTTTGAATGTTACATCGTTTTGGGCATAGCCATAAGACGAAATCGCAATGGCCAATAAAAGTATAATTTTTCTCATAGCATATATTTTAAGTGTACACAAATATATAATTCTTATTGTTATTTATACTATAAGTCTAGTTTAAAATTTTAACTTATGGCTACTAATATGATGAACATGCTGATTTCAAATGCAATTACTATTAGTATTTGCTACTATAACTATCAAAATAAACAATACTATATTTGGCCTCAAATCATATATTTTAATAAGCAATGGGGGATGAAAATGAAATAATAGCCAATCAAAATAAAGGTGAATATTATGTTCCATATTATCAGATTCCTATAGATAAGTTTTTTCAATTCGGGCTTTCAGTCGATTGCGTTGTTTTTGGTTATCAGCATGGCTCACTAAAAGTGCTGTTAATAAAAAGAGGGGCCGAGCCATTTAAGGGGCAGTGGGCTTTACCGGGAGATTTAGTCTATCCGAATGAAGATATAGAAGTAGCGGCCCGACGTATACTATATGACCTTACTGCTATCGATAATTTATATTTAGAACAGACGCGTGTTTATGGTCAGGTTGACCGTCATCCTATTGGCAGGGTTATTACTATAGGATACTATGCTTTGATCAACATTGAAAATTATAATCCGAAAGCTTCAGCTTGGGCAGACAGTGTGTTTTGGATAGATGTAAACAAGGTACCAGACTTGGCATTTGATCACAATCAAATATTAAGTCAGGCATTGAAAACGCTCCGTTATAGAGTTAGGCAACGTCCGGTCGGTTTTGAATTGTTACCTGAGAAATTCACCTTGGGTCATTTGCAAGAACTTTACGAAGCCTTATTAAATGAGCCCTTTGATAAAGCTAATTTCAGAAAAAAAATATTGAGTATGAATATGTTAAGCAACTTGAAAGAGAACCAAAAAGACGTGCCTCATCGACCTGCCCGACTATATTCATTTGATAAGAATCGTTATGATCAATTAAAGTCCAAAGGCTTTTCTTTTGAACTTTAATTTTTCTTAAAATCAAAAAGCCTGGTTTACAGAAGTAAACCGGGCTTTTTAGTGTATAAAGAATTACTAACTCTTTATTTAAGTATTAAAATCTTTTCAATAATGCTTCCTAATTCACTAGAAACAGAAATAATATACATTCCATTTTCCAGATCCGAAAGATCGATTGTTTCATTGAGGCTATTGCCCATTACTCTAGATTGATAAATGATCTTCCCTTGAATATCCATTACATTTATTAGGGCAGTTGTAGTTGAATTTAATTCCCCATTGATTTTAAATATCCCTTTACTTGGATTTGGAGAGATCACGATTTGTTCGAAAATGTTATTTTCTTCTACATCAAGGCTTAGGCAACTAACACAATATTCCCAGCATACTGTAGGTAATATAGTATCACCACTAATTTCAAGAAGTCTATTAGTAAACCCGTCAGTTGTAATAGTACAAGTAAGATCCGGACTCAAACTTTCCTGACCGGTCCAATTATCAAAAGTGAATTTATATTCAATAGATGGATCTTCAATAGGCAATGTAACTTCCCAAATGCCATCTGCATCAACATCAGACATCGGATTACATGCCCCACACCATCCATTGAAAGTTCCATTTAATTGAACTTCAGTAAAAGTACCACTGTAATTATTCATGTCTACTTTAAATGTAACATCATTACCTGTAGGTGTAATTCCTCCTACGAAAATAATATCGTCACAGTAATACGTTTGCGTTCCTGCAGTAGCTCCATCTACTCCAAAATTGTAGAATATGCTAAGCATGTCAAAGGTATAAGTATAATTTATTGCCGCGGTTCCGGTAGCTTCGTTAGTGAAATCAAAGGTCAATGTTTCCCATGTATTTGCAGCTGTAATCGTAGCTTCCGTTTCAACACTATGAGTAGGATCCAAATGGTCCTCTGCTTTCAAACGAATTATTGCACCAGCAACTGGTGAGTATACATTAACGGTAATTACATTATTGTTAATATCAAAAGGCATTGGCTGTGCAAATCCACATGGTGTGCTTAAGGTTGTTCCAGCCCATGTAGGTGCAGAAGCAGATCTGTCCGTTTTCAATACATTATTATTACTATTAGTAGGGTCTACATCAAGTGTTGACGAATTTTCACCAAAATCTGAAACTGTATAGTCAATTAAATCACCTTCCCAGTCAATATCAAGTTCGATCTGTTCAAGGCCTGATACAACACAAGCTGAACATGAATTCCAACAAACAGTTGGTGCCGTAATATCTCCGCTAAATAAAAGTACTCGATTAGTAAATCCATCTGCAGTTACTGTACACGGATCACCGGGTGAGAATGACTCTTGAATAGCCCACTGATTAGCTTGAAATTTATACAGTATTGAATCTGTACCTGCTGGCAAAGACAATGTAACATCATAAACTCCATCAGCATTATCATCAGTCATAGGATTAGCATCTGCTGACCAAGCATTGAAAGTTCCGCTAACATAAAGGGTAGTAATAGGTGCTCCGCAATAAGAATTCATATCTACGCTTAAGGAAACAGCTACATCTTGCGCATAGCCGAGCGAAGAAAATGCTAGAGCTATTAATAATATAATTTTTTTCATTTTATAAATTTTTGTGCAATCAAATATACTATCTTATAGTTATAATTACTATATGTAAATGTATTTTATCACTAAATCCATATTTTAAAGGGGATACAGAGGCATGTTTTTTTCAAATAATAACTTTATATTGGTATTTTGTACTATAACAAAGAAAAAAACTATATTTGATTTATCATTTAACCGCTATTTAAATGGATAAGAGGAAGGAGTTAAAAAGTGAAAAAAAAGAGGAAGGACAATTCTACGTCCCCTATTATCAAATTCCCATTGATAAATTTTTTCAATTTGGCCTGTCCGTCGATTGTGTAGTTTTTGGATATCAAAACGCTACTCTTAAGGTTCTTTTAATTAAAAGAGGTGCTGAACCATTCAAGGGGCAATGGGCCTTACCGGGAGATCTGGTTTATCCTAATGAAGACATTGAAGTAGCGGCACGTCGGATACTATTCGACCTAACAGCAATCGATAATTTATATTTAGAACAAACACGCGTATACGGACAGGTAGACAGGCACCCGATAGGCAGGGTTACGACCGTCGGTTATTTCGCTTTAATTAATATTGAAAATTATAATCCAAAAGCTTCCGCCTGGGCAGATAGTGTATATTGGGTGGATGTTAATAAAATTCCAAAACTGGCATTCGATCATAATCAAATCCTAATTCACGGATTAAAAACTTTGCGTTTTAGGGTTCGTCATCGGCCGGTAGGCTTTGAATTGTTGCCCGAGAAATTTACTTTAGGTCATCTGCAACAATTATATGAAGCTTTATTAAACGAAAAATTTGATAAGGCGAATTTTAGAAAACGGATTTTAAGTATGAATATGCTTAGCAATTTGAAAGAAAATCAAAAAGACGTTCCCCACAGACCCGGGCGTTTATATTCTTTCGATAAGGACCGTTATGATCAGTTGAAATCTAAAGGCTTTTCTTTCGAATTATGATACGACTTCTACAAATCTTAACTATTGTATTACTTTTCTCAAGCTTATTAAACGCTCAGCCTGTTGAAGTTAAAATAATCAAAACCTCAAATGGTTATGAGCTCTTAAGGGATAATCAACCCTATTATATTAAAGGAGCAGGAGGTCATGATCACTTAGATGAATTAAATTATCTAGGAGGTAATTCGATACGGACCTGGAGTGCGGATGATGCGTTAGAAATTCTGGATAAAGCCCAAAAAAACGGACTTACCGTTATGATGGGCTTATGGGTTCAGCATGAACGACATGGCTTTAATTATGATGATGATGTCGCTGTAAGAAAGCAGTTGGATAAATTTACCTCCATCGTAAATAAACTTAAAGACCATCCCGCTCTTTTACTTTGGGGGATCGGAAATGAAGTAGATCTGTCCTACAGCAACACAAAGGTTTGGAGCGCTATCCAAGATATTGCCCAAATGATACATCAGGTCGATCCAAATCACCCTACCTCCACCGTGACCGCCGGATTAGACTCTATGGAAGTGCAATTAATTAAGCGTCAGGCTCCGGATATTGATATCTATGGGATCAATACTTATGGTGATATAGGGAATGTTCCAAAGAACATTAAGCGCTTTGGATGGACAGGTCCTTATATTATTGCTGAGTGGGGTCCCAATGGCCACTGGGAAGTGAACAAAACAACCTGGGGGGCGCCCATAGAACAAAACAGTACTCAAAAAGCAGACTCATATAGAGACAGATATACTCAATATATAGCCAAAGACTCTAACTACTGCATAGGCTCTTACGTCTTTTTATGGGGTCAGAAACAAGAAACAACAGCCACCTGGTATGGCTTATTTACTGCGAATGGAAATCCAACGGAACCTTTGGATCAACTCTATGTTGCTTGGAGAAAAAGTACTCCGCCAAATAGTGCGCCTTCAATTCAGTCCTTTACAATTGATGGTAAAACAGCCGATCAAAATATCTATTTAAAAGCAGATGAGAAATACTATGCTAGCATTGAATACACAGATCCTAATAGCGATAAAGTAAAAGTAGAATGGTTGATATTTCCGGAATCGATGGCTCAAAGCTTCGGAGGAGATTTTGAAAATGCCCTTCAACCAGAATTAGGACTATTTAAAAAGAGAACAAATTATATAAGTGAATTTTCTGCTCCGAAAAAAGAGGGAGCTTACCGCTTATTTATATTCGTCAGCGACAAAGGAAAAAGAACGGCCTATGCTAATATTCCCTTTTATGTGATACCCAGAAATGAAAATGACCCTCTACCCAAAAAAATGAATTTTAAAAAGCAAAAATTGAAAGACGAGGAGTTTTCTATAAATTAAGCTTTAGTAAATCCTATGTTTATTTATAGCACATATCTCATTGATTTTGAACCAAGATATTATTTTCTATGAGCTCGTATAATCTGCATAAAATAGTTGCAATCATTATCATTTGCTTAAGTTTTATCTCTAGAACTGATGCACAGCGAATTGATTCTACAGAAATACTTGATTGGAGAAGAGGGATCTTTCCAAAAGAAAAACCGGATGAAATTTATAACATCAAAGTCAATGGTTTCTATCGCTTTTTTGCTACTTATTTAAATATGCCTGATCCTTACTTATTGGATCAAAATTCAGGATCATTTACTAAAACAAATACCCTTTTTATTGGAGATGATAGTCAACTGCCAAACTTTCTTGTAAATATAAATGGCCGACCAAGCAAAAAGGTCTCATGGGGATTTGATATCTATATGTACCAATTTTTAAATGGAATTATTGGTCCTACTTATAGCGGCCAGATCCCAACTAATTCCTTACCTCCGATTTGGGATCCTTTAAGTGGCGACCGACTTGGACAGTATATGGGACTGAATCTTGGCATCAACCTCTACGGAACCTACCATTCAAAATTTGGAAGTTTCAGTTTAAGAATGGGAGGAATTCATTGGTTTTCCATAAGTGATCTGACTTTAGGAAGTTTCAGAGGATATAACCGATTTACCCTCTATGAAAGAAATCCATGGGATCCTATTGGAAGAGAAATAGGTGTTCGCTACAATCAGATGTACACTTCCGGCTCGGTAGAACAGGATACAAGATGGGGTGAACGGGCCATTCAAGGTCTTATTTTCGAAGGCATGAATTTACCGGGTGGCTGGAGTTTTGCTGCCTTATATGGGAAAACTGAATTAAGTGGGGGGTTTTTAACTATTCCAAACATCAACTATGGCGGCAAAATAAGAAAGGCTTACAAGAATAACGATTTTATAGGGTTTAACACCTTAAACAATACTACCTGGTTAGATAGTTTAAATCAAATACCGGTAGGATTTAATTTATTCACTTTAGAATGGAGAGCCGATTATAAAAATTTCGAAATTCATGCAGAAGCCGGTCCGGGTCGCTATGTCAGTCCCTTCAATGACTATCCTTGGGGAGAGGCTATATCTGTAAAACTTTTATCGAAAGAAATATTAACTAAAGTGCCTATTGAACTGCATTATTATCGAATCAGTCCTTATGTTGTGAATAATAATGCTGTATTCTGGAATACTTCCATTTTAGAAGCCCGAATTATAGATCAACCCAGCGGAGGATTGCAAAGTCAAAATGTATTAAATCCATTTGCAAGTTCGATCGTAGCAATTGGTCAAATGACCAATAACAGAACGGGGATTAATCTAAATACTGAACTTAAACTCGGTAAAATCAAACTATCTGCCGGCTTAAATATGTCATCTGAAATAAAAGCCTTGCAAAACCGAATTACTTTTTCTCACTATGTAAATCAACTTACCCGATCCCGATTCTGGCGTTGGAACTTCCCTATGGACATTGGACCCTATGGACGATATGATAAGGTATATAGAGATGCTTATGAGACAGTAGTGTTAACTGATGACAGTTTGGGTTTTGCCACAAATCCCAAGAAATTTAATGCCATTGAATTACACGGTAAGTATCGAACCACTATAGGTCATCGGAATTTTTATGCCTTCTTCCTGGGTAAATATTACAGTGCACAATCTTTTCTTTCTCCTCTGCCTGTATTCTCAGAAAAGGCATACCTAAGACAATATACCACCGAGTTGGAATTATATTATCAAGTAGCTAATTCCATCTTCGTTAATACCTATGTGGGCTATGAACGGATTTTGGGAAATTATAGTACCGAATTAGATTTTAATAGTAACCGTCCCTTAAATCAAACCGGATGGGGCTTAGGACTTGGAATGGATTTTAACTTGGGACGAAATGCTGGTCTTTACTTACGCCATCGTTGGTTCTATTTTGACGATTCCAGTTTTGAACTGGATAATTTCCAAGGGCAGGAAACATTAGTGGAACTTAAAGTATTCTTTTGATGAAAAATATAATACAAAATAGCCTTATTATTCTGGCATTCATAAGCGCCGTTCACACATTTGGGCAGGATAAGAAAGTATGGGTCTCGGGGGCTGCGCGCGGGGTTCTATATGGAGATGAATATGCTACCTCAGCAGAAGATGATACAACTACAGCTCGTAAACTGCAAAGCGGAAGCACTCTGGTAGATCTTGGGGTAAACATTCAGCCCAATGATAAAATCCTCATTCAGGGAATGGTGCGTATTAGAAATGATTATGGTGGTTTTTGGGGTTCCGGAGTGACATTCGATGTGCGACAATTATATATTAAAGGAATTATTGGTGGTATTGTTAAATATCAATTAGGTGATATTAACTATAAACTGAGCCCCTACACCTTAAATAACCAAGTCGGACTCGTCAGTAAATTTGGTGGTGTTATGATCGATATTCCTCTAAATCAAGTTGATTATGACCTTTTTTATACAAAGGATGATACATGGAGACAACAAGGAGCAGCAGTAGATTTCGGGCTCGAATTCAGTAAAGCCATTGAAGTAATCGATTTTAATTTATTTACAACACGCGTACAGGCTACCAACTTCGATACGCAAGACGATCGTCTTTATAGTGGCGGAAGCGTCGTTTTAACACAAAGCAAATACTTAAAACTAGGTGGGCAATATGCTAATTTATACGACTTGAAAGGGACTTCAAACAGTACTGTTGCCCTTAGAAACCCGAGTTATTCCGGTTCTGCTGAAGCGAATTATCAGCTTGAATCAACTAAATTAAATGCCGCTTTAGAAACAGGAAGATCCACGCTGGAATGGCAGGGAGATGAAGAGGCCCCTATTCTAGAGGACTATTTTTATGATGTCAAATTGAAAGCTGCATGGTCCAAATTAGGCTTGAAAGCCCAAGTGGGTTATCGAAATGTAGGACCCGATTACCGAAGTGCTGGAGCTCAAACGATGCAAATTAATTACACCCGTGCGCCTAGAGCATATCAGCGTTATGGAAATGACCAAACACTTCGTCATATTACAATGCTTGACATTTATAGAGATGCCTCTCTTTACCAAACTCAAATTCAGGCAGGTTTAATGGAATACGACCCTCGCTATAATAACGCTACTCCCTATGGTGTCGCTACTCCCAATAGAAAAGGCTTTTTAATTGAACTTGAATATGAAGACCTCAAGGAGCGCTGGTTAATAAAAGGGAATTCAGAATTATTAAGTGACATCCTAGGTCAGGGAACAAGTGCTTTGAAAAAATACAATACAAATTCAATAACAGCTGAATTGCGTTTGAATAAAATATTAGATCTCCAAAAAAGAAGATTGTGGCTTTCGGCTACTTATTTGATGCAAAATACTAATCGTAATGGTGAACAAAGCTATGAAGATGTTGATCTTTCTACTCAATTTTATGATCTGAATCTTACTGCTACCTTGTTTTCTGAACTTGATTTAATAGCTGAATACAGAGTATGGAAATCAAATGGAAATGACCTATACGCAGAAAGAAATGAATATTCGGAAATAGTTGATTTTAATGAATATAGTATCAATTATGAGGAATCTATTCTGGGAGCAGGATTACAATATCGCTTTTCAGAGAAAATTAATTTAAGTTTTATGTGGCAGACCTTTAATTGGAAAGACTATAATGATATTACCCTGCCTTATAAACTGGATACTTGGACGGTGTTTTTTACAATGAACTTTTAAGAAGCAAGAGATGAAAAAAATTCTAATATTAGCCCTGGTGGGAATATCGCTTTCCTGCCAACGAAAAGAAGATAATTTGGGCCCTTCCTTAGATGAGCTTTACGGTGAATTTAGCCTACTCGAAAATTTTGCCAGCTCTTCTCAACTAATTGATTTTTCAACTGGTAATCAGCTAGAATTTACCTGTCGTTTCAGCAAACCGGTAGATTGGGAGATTCATATTATTGGTCTACTGTCGGGTGCCGAAAAAATTATCACCGGGAAATCTAAAGCGATCGATGAAAGCAATGGAAAATGGAATGGTTCCACTACATTACTTCCAATGTTTAAGGACGAAAGCTGCCTTGCTGTTTTATCTGTTCCTGATGAATTATACACCGATACTATAGGAGTAACAATTCTTGATACCAAAATAAATGAGGGCTTCTTGATTTCTGATTTTGAAAATGGAATTAATCCTGGTTGGAATATTTTTCTTCAAAGTGGCGCGGATATGCGTTTTAATATAGTTGAAAGTGACAGCAGTGCCCAAGGGTATAATTATTACAGAATGGGGGGTGCGGTTAACTGGGATTACCTTATTGGTTATGTCGATTTATTGGCCTCCGCTTATCAAGAAAACACCTATCCTTTATCTGACAATCCATCGACCGTATATTTTAATGCCTTTCTGTCTAAACCTTCCTTAATAAACAATGAAATTGTTTTATGGCAATTTTGGGAAGACGAAAATTTGGATGGCATATTTCAAGCCGCCAGTGAGGATATGTATTCCTTGGAACTTACAGGTCTGGAAAGCGGATGGCAACATATTTCCATTCGTTATGATGAACTCGTTTCCTTGACAAATGGAGCGCCTTCTCCGCCAGCCGGAAATGGAATACATGAACCTGATAAGCTTTTGAATATTCGACTCTTATTCTTAGCCAATCCAACTACTGGTTATTCAGAAACTTCAGTTGACTATATCATTTTCACACAAAATCAAGCACTAGTACCATGATAAAACATCCCTTTAAAATAGCACTTATTGTCGTTTTAAATATGATCTTTTATTCATGTGTTACCATGAAAAAAAATTACCTGTACAACCAACCAAGCTCTGGTCCAGCAGCCGATACCACTTTTTATTTATCTAGTGAGATCTATAATGATATTCTGACTACTGATGGGTGGTATACAAAACAAACAGAGTGTATTACAGTTGAAACAAGTGAGGAAGCAGCTTATTCTGGTGAATTAGGATTGATAATAAAGTGGGATAGACAAGTCGCTGGTTGCCCTTGGCTAGGAATGGGTTTTGGATGGGATGGATGGACCGGAAAGGACCTATCTGCCATCATAAACACCGCTGCACTTCAATTTTATGTAAAACTTCCTGCTGGTGAAAAATCAGTTCTTCCATTTGCTATCGGTCTTGAAGACTATACCGGAGCACAAGCATGGTTAGGAATGTCTTCAAATGTTGTTGATGCAGAAAAAATAACAAGCGAATGGACGAAAATTGTTTTTCCTCTATCTGAGTTTAATTGGTTAGAACAAGAAGCTGATCCAGGTTCCATAAAGCAAGTTATCTTTAATTTCGAAGGAAATGGTGAGATCTATTTAGACGAAATTAAAATTGCTCCTTACGGAGGAGGATTTCGAAAACGAGCCTATTTAACACAATTACACGCAGATCAATTTAATGTAGATGGAAAAAAAGGAGATCCGATATGGGATTTACCAAAATTAGAATTCGGGGATAATATCGTCCATCTTGCACAAGTAGATTCTTTTTTATGTATCGCATTAGAGGTAGAAGATAAGACTCCACTTATAAACAATTATCAAGGAGATGAGATCTACAATGGAGACGCCTTTGAAATTGCATTTTCAACCAAAGCAAAAGCTAATAATCGGAGAACTAGCTATCTGTTTTCCGATAGGCATATTGGTTTTGCTTTAGGAGATCAAACCATTGTCTGGGACTGGAAAAAACATCGCCCTTTAACTAAGGGAATTTCATTTTCACAGAAAACGAATAGCGGTTATATTTTTGAAGCAATGATAAACCTGAACGAATTGGATGTTGATGTTTTTAAACTGAATGAATTATATGGCCTTGAAATGGCTGTTGATCTTGGGGATTCGAAGGGTAGAACAGAGCAAATAAGATGGAATAATCCTGTTAATGATGGATTTAGTAATAACCCTTCCTTATGGGGAGAAATGCTCATTATCCCTTTTATTCATACAGAAATACAAGTGACAGAGTTAAACGTGATAGATATTGAATAAAATGAAAAATACTTTGCGACATATAATTATACTAATTCTTAGTGTTTTACTTCATTTCTCATGTAGTCAATCCGATCCATCTTTTAACAACAGAGAAGGAGATGTACTTAGCTTTTCGGGATTAAAATGGGATATAAAACATTCGGCTGCACTTCTCGGTCCGGGACCAAATTACTTTTCAGATCATCCGAATGATGTTTGGATCGATGATCAGGGTTTTCTTCACCTTTCAGTACATGAACATAATGGGATATGGTATAGTACCGAGGTCGTTTCACAAGATACTTTTGCCTATGGAACATATATTTTTACCATTGAGGGGAATTTAAAAAACATCGATAAAGAAATTGTCTTAGGATTATTTACCTGGGATAACAATACTTTTCAGGAACAGGCAAACAGCGAGGTGGATATTGAATTTTCGAAATGGCGCGTCGATAGCACGCAGTTAACCTTACAATATGGAGTGCAGCCCATTGCCTTTGGGGCATATTATCCCGAACGTGCAAATAAACCTAGTTTGAATAGCGATAATTGGATCGGAGTGAGCACACATGCTTTTACCTGGACTGATACGCTTATTACCTGGCAAAGCTGGCAAGGTACAGAATATGGGAATGGTCCTCCGCTCTGCTCCTGGACATTTAATCTGGATAATCCGGCGCGAATCAAATATGAGAACAATTTGGAAAGTGATCCCATCATTATTCCTGCGCCGGGAAATACCACTAATGCCCGAATGAATCTTTGGCTCTTAAACGGTCCAACTGGTCCAAGCAACTATTTTAATCATGAAGTGATTATTCAAAAATTTGAATTTATTCCATTATAACTTGTCCTATTATTTAGATATTTATAAAATTTCACCATGAAAAAGAAAAGCAATGTAATAACAATGACCGCCCTTATAGTTGCCCTTGGAGGTTTATTAATGGGCTTCGATGCATCGGTCATCTCCGGCGTGGTCAAATTCATAGAACCTGAATTTGGACTAAGTAAATTGGAGTTAGGCTGGTCGGTGGCTTCTTTGACTTTAACCGCAACCTTGGCTATGATGGTAGCGGGCCCTTTGAGTGATAAAATCGGAAGAAGGGCTGTATTGAGATATGCCGCAATATTATATGCTATTTCTGCACTTGCATCAGCTTTTGCCCCCTCATTTTTAGTCTTGGTCATTGCCCGAATGATAGGTGGTTTTGGCGTAGGAGCTTCCCTTATTCTTGCACCTATGTATATAGCAGAAATATCTCCTCCTGAATTGAGAGGTAGAATGGTTTCTTTAAATCAATTAAATATCGTTATTGGGATTTCCCTAGCTTTTTTCACTAATTATTTGATCTTACAACTAGGTAAATCAGATGCTCAATGGACTCAGGTGCTGAAAATAGATGAATATAACTGGAGATGGATGCTGGGTCTCGAAACCCTTCCTGCAATTCTCTACTATATCGGTTTGTTCTTCGTTCCTCGAAGTCCGCGCTGGCTGATCATGAAAGGAGAATTTAATGAGTCCATGTCAATTATGGCCCGTTTCTCCGATCCGCAAAAGGCTCAAAACGATATTGAAAAGATCAAGGAAAGTATTGAAAAAGAAAAGAATAAAGAGAATCCAAAACTTTCGGAATTGTTTAAACCAAGCCTAAAATTGGTTCTGACAATTGGAATCGTTGTCGCCATACTTCAGCAAATTACCGGTATCAATTCCGTTTTCTTTTATGCACCTATGATATTTGAACAAAGTGGAATCGGGACTGACGCTTCTTTTATTCAAGCTATCCTAGTTGGCCTGACAAACCTTGTATTTACCATCCTCGCTATCTTATTTATAGATAAATTGGGAAGAAAACCTCTTCTAAGCTTTGGAGTGGCCGGAATTGCATTATGTATGTTTTTACTTGCCTACGGCTTCCATTCAGCAACATATACACTTACTAATGAGACTATAAGCTCTTTACCTGAACAAATTGACAAAGTGAAACTTAGCAGCATGTCTGATAAGGTATTTACCAGTGATATTGATTTTAAAAATGAACTTATTACTGTATTAGGCAAAGAAACGACGACGATCTATGAATCAGATCTAATCAAAGCTTCAATAAAAATGAATCCCATGCTTATTCTTTTTGCGATCATCGGATTCGTAGCCTCTTTTGCTATTTCAATCGGACCTGTCATGTGGGTATTATTTTCAGAATTATTTCCAAACCGACTTCGCGGGATCGCTATTTCATTTGTTGGATTTATCAATAGCGGTGTAAGCTTTATCGTCCAATGGATTTTCCCATGGGAATTAGCTACTCTAGGAAGTGCAGGCACCTTCCTTATTTATGGTGTATTTGCTGCTCTGGGATTAATTTTTATAATTAAAGTGATCCCCGAAACAAAAGGAAAATCACTTGAAGAACTTGAAATTCAATTAATAAAATAAAAAGGCATGCATCTAACTAAAATAATATTTACCTCCTTATGCCTTTTCTCTGCTTCCATATGCAATTCCATCGAAAAGAATAGCAATAAAGAATGTTATGAGGAAATCAAGCAATCACAAGGTGAAATATTGATCCAGGCAGAAAGTTATGTAGCTTCCTCAAAAACGTATTCCGAAAAATCTGATCGAATTCTTTTGAATAAAGAACAATGGTTATCTTACGAGCTAACAATAGCAGACGCTGGAAGATATAAAGTCGAAATTAATGCCTTCTCTGAGGAGAATGGAAATATCTGGATCGAGGATTATATCGATAATAAAGACGGGCGAGTTTATAATATAACCGGAGCTATTCAATTGGAGAACACGCCTTCACAAGAAGGCCACTTTCCATTTGTTGTAGGATCTCCATTAAACTCCGGACTTCATAAAATTAAAATACATGCATCAAAAGGAAGCGCTCAGATCGATTGGATAAAATTTACGCTTATTCAGCCAGAGATCGAAACTCCCCTGATCTATACTCAAAAAATGGATGGAGAGGAATGGGACCTAGTATGGTCGGACGAATTTAACGGAAGTGGTTTGCCTGATAGCAACAAATGGTCCTATAATATAGGGAACTGGGGATGGGGTAATAATGAACTCCAATATTACACTTCGAATAGAACCGAAAATGCCCGCCAAGAAGATGGTAATTTGATCATTGAGGCTAGAAAAAATGATATGGGAAAAGAATGGACTTCCACTCGGTTAACTAGCCATGGGAAGGAAGCTTTTTTATATGGGAAAATAGAATTCAGAGCAAAGGTGCCAGTAAAAAAAGGCACATGGGCAGCCGGATGGTTATTGGGAGATGAATATGTAGATGAACTGTCGTGGCCATATTGTGGTGAAATAGACGTATTGGAATGTGTCGGATTTGAAATTGATGATGAAAGTGGAGATGGTTTAAATCACTGTACTTGTCATACCCGATCGTATTATTTCAAGCAAGGGAATCAAATAGGAGCAACGATAGAAGTTGAAAATATGAATAGTGAATATCATGTTTATGCCATTGAATGGTATCCGGATATTATTTACGGTCTCATCGACGGGAAAAGATATTACAGCTACGATAAAAATAAAGATGAATTGGAATGGCCTTTCTTTAAAGCCCAAAACATCATCCTCAATCTCACAATCGGTGGCGGATGGGGCGGTGCAAAAGGAGTGGATGAAACCTTCACTTCAGAAAAGTACATTATTGATTATGTTCGAGTTTATCAATTAAAGTAATTCCAAACTACATAAATTCATGAAGAAAACAGTGCTCTTTTTGTCCTTAGCATTTCTGCTAAGCCAGTGTAATTCTAATGAAAATGAGAAATTTACTGTTCAGATCTTTCAAAGTGATGCTGGAGGAAGTAAATTAAAGGAAGTGACCCCATATGTGAAAGAAACGGGTTCTGTTATCACCTTGGATACTTCTATAAGCTTTCAGAGCATCAGCGGTTTTGGGGGTTCTTTTACCGAATCAACAGCCTATTTACTAAATCAATTAAGCGAAGATAAACGCAATGAAATATTGAATGCCTACTTTTCTAATGAGGGGGCACAATATAGTCTTACACGAACACATATGAACAGCAGTGATTTCTCATTGGATCACTATTCATACAGTCCGATAGAAGGAGATACAGCCCTTCTAAATTTTTCGATCGAAGAAGATAGAGATGATATTATTCCGATGATCCTAGACGCTCAAAAAATATCCAAAGAAGGCTTTAAAATTGTATCATCTCCCTGGACGGCTCCTCCATGGATGAAAGATAATAATGACTGGTACGGAGGGAAATTACTAAAAGAGTATTATCCGACATGGGGACGCTTCTTTTCGAAATATGCCAAAGCCTATGCCGCTGAGGGTATAAATATCTGGGCCTTTACCTTCGTAAATGAACCATTAGGTAATGACTCTAATTGGGAAAGCATGCTCTTTAGTCCGGAGGAGTGTGCCGATTTTGTTAAAAATCA
>JAHECK010000123.1 GCA_024641785.1 Flavobacteriales bacterium
CGACGGGGGCCGGAGTGAAAGTAATAGTAAGTGAATCAATAACTGAATTACAAGTTCCGTTTCCAATAGAATTAATAAATAATTTTAAAGTTCCGGATGCAATTTCAGCTGCAGTTGGAGTATAAACAGGATTTAAAACATTTGCATTTGGAGAATAAGATCCCAAACCTCCGGTCCACTGACCTCCGGATGCAATAGTTACCGTTGCATTTAAATTCACATCAGGATTATTTTCACATACTGATTGATTTAAACCTGCATCTATTGTAGGGGAAGGTGTGAAAGAATAATTTACAATATCACTTACTGAAAGACAGGTTCCATTCCCTGTTGTTTCTAAAGTTAAGTTGATCGTTCCAATAAGTAATTCAGCAAGAGAAGGAGTATAAACAGCATTTAAAGTTTGACTGTTTGGATTATAACTTCCAGAACCGCCAGTCCATTGTCCACCGGTTGCTCCTGTAATTGATCCACTTAAATTGATCGCTGAATTGTTAGCACATAATATGTCATTTGTGCCGGCATTTGCAGTAGGTGCTGAGGTAAAATTAATAGTAACCTGATCTGAAACGACATTACAATTACCATTTCCGGTAGAGCTTAAAGTTAAAACTAATGATCCGCTAGCGATCTCAGCTGCTGTCGGAGTATAAATGACATTCAGTGCATTTTGATTAGGACTATAAAAGCCACTTCCTCCGCTCCATGATCCACCAATAGCTCCTATTACACTTCCATTAAGGCTTACATCTGCATTGTTTGCACAAACCGATTTATTAGGTCCTGCATTAACAATTGGGGCCGGAGTGAAAGTAATAGTAAGTGAATCAGTAACTGCATTACAAGTTCCGTTACCTGTAGAATTAACAAATAATTTTAAAGATCCGGATGCGATTTCTCCTGCAGTTGGAGTGTAAACGGGATTTAAAACATTTGCATTTGGAGAATAAGATCCCAAACCTCCGGTCCACTGACCACCGGATGCAATGGTAACCGATGCACCTAAATTTACATTCGGATTATTTGCGCAAATCGTTTGATTTATACCCGCATCAATAGTTGGCGAAGGTGTGAAAGAATAACTTACTTGATCATTTACGGAAAGACAAGTTCCATTCCCTGTTGTTTCTAACGATAAGTTGATCGTTCCTAAATCTAATTCAGAAAATGATGGTGTATAAACGGCATTTAAGGTTTGACTATTTGGATTATAACTTCCTAAACCACCTGTCCACTGCCCTCCTGCAGATCCTGTAATTGCACCATTTAAGCTGATCGCTGAGTTGTTGGCACATAAGATAGCATCTGTTCCGGCATTCGCTGTTGGTGCTGCGGTAAAAGTAATAGTGATTTGATCTGAAACGACATTACAATTGTTGTTTCCGGTAGAACTTAAAGTTAAAACCAATGATCCATTTGCGATCTCAGCAGCAGTTGGAGTATAAATAACATTCAGTGCATTTTGATTGGGATTAAATAACCCACTTCCTCCACTCCACGTTCCACCTGTGGCAACTGTTACATTTCCATTAAGAAGAACCTCTGCATTATTCGCACAAACGGATTTATCTGTTCCTGCATTCACTGTTGGTGAAGGAGTAAAATTAATGATCACTGAATCAGTAACCGCGTTACAAGTTCCCATTCCTGCAGATCTTGCATAAAGCGTTAATGAGCCACTTGTAACTTCGCCTGCAGTTGGAGTATAATTTACACTTAAGCCAATATTTGAAGGTGAAAAAACACCTGCCCCACCATACCAAAAGGCACTAGTAGCAATTGTTGTTGCTGCCGTTAATACAATTGTGGGATTATTTGAACATGCATCTAAAGCCGGACCAAGATCGATTGTTGGCGTAGGAGTGATCGTAAGAGTAAACTGATCCGTTTCCGGTGCACAGCTTCCTATTGACTCTAAAGTGATGATAATACTTCCGTTTGCTTCATCATTCAGACTTGGAATATAGCTGGCATTAAGATCATATTCATCCGGAATAAAAGTTCCGTTTCCGGTACTTGACCAAAAACCTTGCTGTGCTCCGCCACTTACAGAACCACTAAATTGAATAGTATCGTTACCACAAACCGTTGCATCTGATCCTGCATCGACGATCACAGCTGCTGAGAATTCAGAAAAATATCCAAATCTACATCCACTCGTATTTCCTCCATTAATTAGTCCTAAGGCGAAAACGTCACTTGAATTTGTTATTTTTTGTGCGGTTCCGACAGGAATTGTCGCTGTACTCCCAGTCGCCCAAAAAATTTGAGCATATACCCATGTTGGGTCGCCGGGAACGGGTTGAAAATCTGCTGCTGTAATGATGCTTGCATTCCCATTTAATTCAAAATTTCCCTGATTACCATCCTTTACAAGGATATTTAATCCAAAATTTTCTGCAGTAGATCGCATAAAACTAACCGATTCAGATCCCGCACAATCAAGCGGAGGCAGAATGGCCATCCCAACTTCGCAGCCAAAACCAGTATTTTGAATAACATAGACGGGTTTTGTAGCATTAATAAATATGACATCCTCCGACATACTATAGTTATACATTTCGCCGCCAAATAATGTCGCCTGATATACCCCATCGACATAAACCTGAGTATTATTATTGATGGCTAATATGTAAACCTGATCGTCACCTGATAAAAACCCTTTTTGAGCAATGTATTCTAAACCCAAGATATTAGTTGGAACGATTTGATCACCCATCATATCTCTACATCCACCATAACCGGTTGGATTTACAGAATCATCCTTAATACTAACAGCAATATTATTATTAGATACAATTACAGTCCCTGAAGGATTTTCAGAAGGAAGAATACTTAGGTCGAATTTCCCGACTGATCCGGAATAAGTTTGTCCTTCATCTAAAAATATAGTAAAAGCCTGTAAGGCCGGATGACCAAAATCAAGATCAGTTTTAGGATAAATACTTACCACTGTATTATCTTCCGTTGCAACGATATCAAAGGAAGTGTAAGGTCGCTCCGGTAAATAGCTCCCGTTGGGCCATATATTCTGAACGGGAACATAAAATTCAGTTCCCAATCCATTCGCTCCTTTTAGAGCCCATATGTCGGGATTATTGGTAGGACTTAATTCATAATAACAAGTAATATCGCTTGTAGAAACGATATGCAAACCTGTATTATTTACCATGTCATTGGAAGGCGTTTCCAACTGAGCAACAAATGCGCTTAAGTCCTGAGTTAGCGTTGAATTAGCCGGAACAGCAACGACAATTGGCACAAAACCCGGGTTTGCAGGCTGTGAAATAGTAACAGTAGCTGCTGCATTACCAGAGGTGATTCTTAAATAGATCGGCGTTTTACCTGCATGACTTGCCGTTATAACAGGCGGAGCAAACCAAAATTCTTGCGATGTTTGTGCAGATAAATTATTGCTAAGAGCAAAAATAAAAAATAAAAAGCTGGTTAAATAAAAGCGTACAAATCTAATCATATGACATTGGCATAAGGTTTGAAACTAAATACAGGTTAAAAGTCAATTTGTCATTTACATAACAAGTTGGTGTCATACAATCTATATACATTTACTAAATAATATCAGGTATGAAAACTATTTTATTTAACGTAGCATGGTTAATAATTGTTTCGCTTTTTAGCGCTAACGCCTACAGTCAATTAACAATAGATCCTAATAACATCGTCGAATTGAAAATAAATTGCGACGAACTATATGAAATTCCCTTACCAATAATCATCAGTGATTGTCAAGGTGATATTAAAAGTAGTTTTGAAGATAAGTTATACTCCGGGGGTTGTTATGGAACAATTGAGCGCATATGGACCTTTCGAGATCAATGTGATCATGTAATAACTTATCAACAATTTATTCATCTGGTCGATACAACAGCTCCCCATTTTTCTGAATATCCAGAAAATATAACAGTCAGTATATCTGAAATACCCGTCGCGGAAGTTTTAACAGCGAATGATAATTGCGATAAAAATATAAGTGTCGAATTTAATGAAACTCAAAATCTGGATGAAAATGAAAAACTAATATCCATTCTTAGAACTTGGTCCACAAAAGATAAATGTGGAAATAATTCAAGCCATTCTCAATTGATCAAAATTGAATATGACCAACCATAGAATAATACATTTTCAATTTTAATTTCCATTAAAATTGAAAGCTACATAATCAGCTATAAGATAAAATAACGACTCATTTTTATTGGATTCCTATCTCATAAATTATTCAGTTCAATCACCCTATCGAACTTTTAAAAACAAAAAATATTTATACCAATGTCTAATTTAGATAAATATTGTAAATTACATATGTAATATATTGAATTATTAAATATTATATATTATTATTTACCAATGTTTTACATTAATTTAATAAAGTAATATTTTAAGTTAAAATTACACTATAAAACATCGAAATACATTCTTAAAAGGGAGATTATGGATAGTATTGGACAAAGATTAAAGCAATACATAGAAGAAAAGGACTTGAGTGCCATCGAGTTTTCGGAATTAGTCGGAATACAAAGGTCTTCCTTGTCTCACTTGTATTCAGGAAGAAATAAACCTAGTATTGATCTCCTTTTAAAGATAAAAAATCAATTTCATGACATCAACCTGGAATGGCTGATTACAGGAGTTAAGACGCAAAACGATCTGGAAGCGGACAATAATAGCTCTCAGGATAGCTCCCAAGCGCTAAAAAAAGATGTTACATATGTAAATAACCCTAGTGTTGACTTTGACAATCAATTAGTTAATATAATTGAAAATAAATCAAGATCACAGGGCAGCAAAAATAGAGAATCGATAAAAGTACTTGTCTTTTATAATGATGGAAGTTATGAAGAATTTAAAAAGAGTTAAATATAGTTGTATTCCTATTCTTCTTTTTTAGTGGCCTCCCCTTCCCTCTTCTTAAAATTTAAGGATGCAGAATTTACACAATATCTTAGTCCGGTTGGCTTTGGTCCGTCATTAAAAACATGACCTAAATGTGCTCCACAATTGCCACAGGTAATTTCAATTCTCGACATTCCAAGTGTGTTATCAGGAGTCTCAATTATGCTCGAATCTGAAACCGGAAGATAAAAACTTGGCCATCCACATCCGGAATCATATTTCTCGTTTGAGGTAAATAAGGCACTTCCACAAACGACACAATCATAAATTCCTTCATCTTTATTTTTATAATATTCTCCCGAATAAGGAGCTTCAGTTCCTTTTTCCTGCGTCACATGATATTGAATTGGCGTGAGCTCTTTTTTTAACTTTTCATTATCCTTCATGTCTTTTTTTGTTTCTTGCCCGCAACTAGCAATTCCTATAAATAGAAATAGCATTAAGGGTATATTCTTTTTCATCCTTTGTTTATTTTCTGCAAGTTCCAAAAAAATTGTTGTTCTAGATGAGTATTAAGCGACAATTATTTCTTTTACTGCTTCTCCCTTCTAATATAGAGCGTGAGGTCTTTAGAGTGCCTTATTTTTTGTCTAAAGCCAAATAAATGAAATATTTCATTTCTTAATAATCTCGCAACATTATTGTTCACAACAAGAATATGTTTCTTTTTATCAAAAATGGCTACCCCCGGAAGCAGAGTGAGAAAGCTTTCAATATTATATCTCCTTAAAAATTTTGATAGACCTAAGAAAAAAGAAGGAATCCTTCTAATAATAAAAAAGCCGTCATCTCCTTTGCTTTGATATAAAGGCATGAAAATTCTATTATTCCATTTAGAAATAATCTCATTTTCATTACTTAAGGCGAGAGGAATATTCTTTTTTATCGATTGAAAATTATTAAAACCTTTGTTCATTTTAAAATGGTCCTGTGGTAATACTTCATATCGATAAGTAATCTCGAAAAATTTATAAGCATCCTTACTTAAGGCCTTTAAGCTTTCTCTCGCTTTTTTAACCTGGATGAGATCCGGATCGATTAGCCCTTCATTAGCTAATGATAACCAGATAAACGCTTTATGATTCTCTTTTGAATTGGGATCGATATGTTGTCCTCCTTCAAAACCAACTGCATTAAACCCTAATTCATTGATATAACTTAATAATGGCCCATTCAAAAACTCTTCAATCCCAAAAACAGTAGCTAGCGGGTATTTTTTAGCAATAGTTCTATTTGAAATGGTATCATTAATAGTGATAAATGGAACCGAAGGAGATGAAGTTGTATGTAGATCAAAAAAGATGACTTCATTTTGTTTTTTATCATGAATAAGGTCATTAATAATACTTAAAATCTCATCCTTTTCTGCTAACTCATTTATTTGCTCCGAAGCTTCTGATTTCTCATTTGATTTATCAATAAACCAAATTCTATTAAGATCATAGTCAATATAGCGTTCGTTTACGTTTAATGCTTTTATATTCCCTCTGATCCCAATAAAAGTTCCATTTATTCTAATATTTTGAGTTTTGATCTCTTTTGAAACTTCCTCCATAGCCAAAACACTCATGGGTTCATTTCCATGAATTCCACAAACAAAAAGCAATGTTTGTTGATCTTTATTCCCTTTAAAATGACAGATATACCGACTTAAATCAACCTTTTCAATCTCTTCCATTATTCAAGCTATCGTTTTCTGTCATTATTTTCATTAAGTCTGTTTCAGTTATAATTCCAATTAGAGTCTTTTTTCTTAGGACCGGTAAACATCCGACCTGTTTTTTATTCATAATTTCAATAGCGTTGCTAAGTTTATCATCAGGACCTATTACAAACACATCTTTGATCATGACATCTTTAACAGAACTGTTCTTGATTGCAGGATCCTTCTCAATGCATTTTTTTATGTGCGATCTGGTCAACAATCCTACTAATTGACCTTTTGTTCCTTCAACCGGCATTCTATTGATATTTCTCCATTCCATAATTTTTAATACCAATTGAACCATGTCCGTTTCTCTTACTACGAAAAGATCGGTTGACATTACCTGACTTACTTTTTCAAATTTATTTTGTATTTCACTTTTTTGCTTCGAATCTATTTCTTTCCAATCGCAGATAGGGATATTGTCAAATCCATTTCGCATCATATTTAACGTCAACAACTTTAAAGTACTGTCCTTATCTATTAATTTTCTTGTCTTTCTGAAATTTCTAATGATCCATTGTGAACCGGTTTGATTGTAAATAATTCTTTTCTCTATCACACCTAAGTAAGTATCGATATCAGACTGAGAAACGCCTACTTTCTTTAAACCTGCTTCAGCCATGGGTAAAAGATTTTCAAGAATAAGATCCCTTGCAGGTAGGATTTTATCGAAGACTTCAAATTCAGTCTCCAACCCGAATTTAGCAGCTTTAATAAAATTGCCTTTCGCTTGTTTGAAGTCCATAACCTCCCACATCTTCTTATATTTTTCAGGCATTCCTTTCATTAAACCGATCCAAAAGACTGAATTAGCCATTTCATCTCTTATCGAAGGACCAGATGGTATATATCTGTTCTCTATGCGTAAATGAGGTTTTCCGTTGCTAATTCCATAACAGGGTCTGTTCCATTTATATACTGTTCCATTGTGAAGACGGAGCGCTTCCAATTTTGGGATCTCTCCTTTTTTTAATAGTTCAAGTGAAGATTCTTCTATTGGATTTGTTATTAAAAGTGTATATCGTGAAATATCATCTTTATAAATTTCAGCTACCGATTTTTTGATCCAGCCTGTTCCAAAACTCACGCGTGACTGTCTTTTTATAGGCATTCGAGTGGTTGCACGCACATCGATACTTTGTTCAAAGACGGCAATTCTCGTTTCTCTCCAGAGTTCATTGCCTAATAATAAAGGGGAATTAGCCACAGCAGATAAAACAGGTCCACTGATCGCAAGAGCCCAATTATATTTTTCTACAAATTCTTTAGGTTCTATTTGAAGATGAATTTGAAAGGAGGTATTACAGGCTTCTAACATAATAGAATTATGTTTCATATTCAATTCATCAACACCTTGTAAATGCAACTCGAAATCAGATCCTCTAGCTTCCTTTATTATCCTTCCCAGCATACTATACCTATCCAAAGGAGTCATATATTTAGTAGTGATCTCTTCATGAGATATCGTAGGCAAAATCCCGGTCAATACCAGCGAATTATCATATTGCTCTGCCACTTCATAAGCACGATTCATCTTATTTATTAGAAACTGCTCCATTTCACTAAAGCAATTACCTTTTAATTCAAATGGAGGAGAATTTAATTCTAAATTATATTTGGCTAATTCAGTAGTAAAATAAGGGTCTTCTAAAGAATTAAGAATCTCAATGGCTTTGTTGGAAGGAGTCATATCATTTTTAACCAAACAAAATTCCTGTTCAGCTCCAATCCTTTCAATACCTGTTTCAAACATATTATTCTCCAACATGTATTCTAAGGCACTTACATCATCTAATAAATGATTTATAAATTTTGTTTTATCATTATTAGTAGCACCTGCAGTAACCGTTGGCTTACCCATTCATTTAGGATTTAATTTAGTCGACCTAAGATAGAATATGATATTCAATTAAATAATGATGTTCATCACGTTATTGGCATTCATTTTATTCCAAAAAAAAACGTCCTGAAAATTATCAGGACGCTTTAAAATTATTTATTGGAATT
>JAHECK010000024.1:0-24173 GCA_024641785.1 Flavobacteriales bacterium
GACTAATGCAAAAAATCTGGGGTATCAGCAGTGTTTCGATTGCTGCACAAATTGGAACATTTCCCTTAGCGCTTTATTACTTTCATCAATTTCCTGTCTACTTTATTCTTAGTAACCTCATCGTTATTCCTGCAGCCTTTATAATTCTCCTCTTAAGTATTTTGCTTTTACTTAGTCCTATTAAATTGATGATCAATCTGTTTTCGATGTTGTTAAATGCAATTATCAACTTATTGAATAGCTCCATTTTGCTAATCGGGAAAATTCCTTTTAGCGCAATAAAAGAGGTGTATATCTCAGAAATTACCCTTTTTTTGATCTTGTTTATCCTTCTTTCATTTTCCATTTATTTGCAAATGAAGAAGCGGATCTTTATTCACTACACCCTATTTCTGGCTTGTATTTTATTTTCCATTCAACTTTATGAAAAGATCAATTACAAAAATGATAACAGATTGATCATTTATTCCATTCCTAATCAAAATGCAATTGATTTAATTCAGGGTAATCAGCATATTATATTTATTGATTCATCGCTTTATGAAAATCCAAAAAAACTGCTTTATGCTGGATCTGCTTTTTGGAAACAACAAGGTTTGAATTCTTTTGAAAAGAGCTCAAAAGTAGTCTTTGGGATAAACGAAGAATTGAGCGCTCCATCTTATCTCTTAGGAAAATCACATCTCATTCTTAAAAATAGTGTGATATGCTTCAACCACTCATCACATGAAGACCGACTAATCAATGTTTTTCGGAATAAAATAGCACTCATAAATAAAGCCGGGCTTATTGATCAAGATCAAATATTCAATTATGATAAGATCGTATTAAACACACAAATGAATAATGCTTTTATTACCTTTTTAAAGAGGAATTATCCAAGATCGATCAGGCCAAAAATCCACCATCTTGGAATCGATAATTACTTTGAAATAGCCTTCTAAAATTAGTGGTCACAATGTAGAACCAATTATCCCAAAAAAGCTAAGGATTCCAATGACAAGTGTAAATTTGTGCTCGAAATCTATATGAAAAAAGCTTTCCAAATATTCTTTTTATTTTCTTTACCTCTTTGGACTTTTGCTTCAGGTAATCAACTTTTATATAATGCCATTCGAATCCATCAAACCATTGAGATCGATGGTGTTTTATCTGAAGAAGTTTGGAAAGAAGGAAATGTAGCCACAGATTTTATCGCTTTAGAGCCCATTCCAGGGGAAAAAGCATTACAGCAAACAGAAGTTAGGATTTTTTATGATGATGAAGCAATTTATATTGGAGCTTATCTAAAAGATGTTTCTAAAGATTCGATTCTTCGTGAGTTAACGGAAAGAGATCAGATTGGGAATTCAGATTGGTTTGGATTTGTCGTTGATACTTACCGCGACAACATCAATGGTTTTGAATTTATCGTAACCGCTGCAGGAGTTCAATTCGATGCTAAATTATCTGATTTTGGTGAAGATTCTGACTGGAATGCAGTATGGTATTCAGCAACTACCATTACCGATATTGGTTGGTATTGTGAAATGAAAATTCCCTATTCGGCCATTCGTTTTCCTAAAAAAGAAATTCAAGACTGGAATATGAACCTTATGCGAAATATTCGAAGAATTCGTCAGAAAGTTTTTTGGAATGAAATTGATCCGAAAGTAAATGGTTTTCTTACTCAGTCAGGTAGAATGAGCGGAGTTGAAGATATTATTTCCCCTTTTCGTTTATCCATCACTCCCTATCTCGCTTTAGGCTATCAAAACAATCAAAATAATGAACCCGGAAATCAAAATATTAAATCCATTGCTGGAGGAATGGATCTTAAATATGGAATTAATGATGCCTTTACCCTCGATCTAACATTGATCCCCGATTTTAGTCAGGTACAATCGGATAATACAGTCTTAAATTTATCTCAATTTGAAGTCAAGTATAATGAAAACAGGCAATTCTTTACCGAAGGGACCGAGTTATTCAATAAAGCAGATCTAATCTATTTCAGAAGAGTTGGAGGAACACCTTTGCTTTATTATGACGTTGAGGATGGTTTAGACAGTAGCGAAACCATCGTTGAAAACCCCGATAGACAACAATTGATCAATGCGGTTAAAGTCTCAGGTAGAAATAAAAATGGTTTAGGTATCGGCGTTTTTAATGGTATTACAAAAAATACATACGCAACAATAACATCATCTGAAGGGGGTGAATATCAGGTTCTAACCGATCCACTTACCAATTACAATGCTTTTGTACTCGATCAAAACTTAAAGAACAATAGTTATGTTTCTTTAATTAATACGAATGTTACGCGAGAAGGGGATTTTTATGATGCCAATGTCCTTGGAACTCAATTCTCATTTATGGACAAAAATAATGTTTATGGAATTGAAGGGTCTGGCTCATGGAGCAAATTGTATGGCGAAACTCTGGAGAATCCAATAGCCAATGATGATGGTTTCACCTTTGATCTTTCTCTTGGAAAAGTGAGCGGGAATTTCAATTATTCACTTTTTAGTGAAGTAATTAGTGAATATTATAACCGAAATGATATGGGATACAATACGATAACGAATATTGTAACTAATGGTGTTGATTTAGGATATAATATCTACGATCCTTTTGCTAACTATAACAGGGGAGGAACTTACTTAGGCATCTTTTATACCAATTTATATAACTCTGGTGCTTATGCAGATTTCTCAATTTATAATGAATCCTTTTTAATCACCAAATCATTCAATGCTTTCGGTTATAATATATATCTGGAACCAATTAAAATCCATGATTATTGGGAAACCCGGGTCGATGGTCGATATTATTTACAACCTGAGAGTTATAAATTCGGTGGCTGGTATTCTACTGATTATCGAAAAGTCTTTGCCTTCGATATAAATGCTTCTTATCGAACTTTTAATTCTGATCAACGTCGAATTGTTCTTGCCTTCTCGCCCAGAGTAAGGGTAAATGATAAACTAAGTTTTATACTCGATCTAGAGAATTATGACTTTAAGAATGATATTGGCTGGGCTGATGAAACGGATGAAGACATTATTCTTGGAAAACGAGATCAAAATACTTTAGAAACAACACTAAATATTAAATATACTTTCACAAATAAAATGGGTCTCAATTTTAGACTGAGACACTATTGGTCTATTGTAGAATACATCGACTATTACGCTTTGCAGATGGATGGAACCCTGGGAGCAACAGATTATTCCAATTTTAATAGCGATGGAATTGACCAGAATAATATCAACTTCAATATTTTTAATATTGATATGGTCTATCGTTGGGTTTTCTCTCCGGGATCTGAAGTGAATTTTATTTGGAAAAACATCATTCAAAGTAATGTACTTAATACTAAAGTGAACTATTTTCAAAACCTTGAAAACACCCTGCAACAAGAACAGATCAACTCTTTTACAATTAAAGTACTTTACTTCTTAGATTATTTATGGGTTAAAAAACTAGTAAGTAAGGATAAAATAAGAGAGAATTCATTTTGATCGAAATTATAGTAAGGCACTGATCTAAATCTTACTTTTATAATCATAAAATACTCCATCAGAGTAAAAAACAGCATCATGACAATGGAAAAGGCTCAGACAGAAGTAGATCAATGGATAAAAAAATATGGGGTTCGGTATTTTAGCGAACTTACCAATATGGTATTATTAACTGAAGAAGTTGGTGAACTCGCACGTATTATTGCCAGAACTTATGGTGAACAATCTTTCAAAGAAAATGAAAATGACCGAAGCTTGGCAAATGAAATGGCAGATGTACTTTTTGTGCTGATCTGTTTGGCTAATCAAACCGGGGTTAACCTTGAAGAAGCCTTAAAAGAAAATCTATTAAAAAAATCAAAGCGTGACGCTACAAGGCATCAAAATAATCCAAAACTCAAATAAGTTATTACTTTAAGCAAAAAGAAAGACATTGAGCTCATCACAGAAACATAATGAAATACTCGACGCCTTAATTTATTTTTGCGACTACCGAGAGCGATGCAGTGGCGAAGTTCTTCAGAAATTGGAGAGCTATCAAATTTCCGATGCGATAAAGTCAGATGTATTTAATGAACTGAAAGAGCGCGCTATTTTTGATGATAAAAGATACCTTAATGCTTATATCAGTGGTAAACACAGAATAAAAAAATGGGGCAGAAATAAGATCAAGGCAGGCTTACGTTTGAAAAAAATTGAGGAGGAAATGATTCAATTCGGTCTTGAGAATTTCATCGATAATGCAGAATATCTTTCACAATTAGAAACATTATTTGAACGGAAATGGCTTTCTTTAAAAAAGAAGGAAGATTTTTCTACGCGCCAAAAAATATATCGCTATTTATATACTAAAGGTTATGAAAATGAATTGATCAGTAAGATCGTAAATAAAGCTTTTTCTAGTTAGCTGGATACAGATCCGACCATCACCGTTACACATCCTTCATGCATCATTCCGGTTGTGCTTTCGCTTTCGGAAACTCTAATAATGACCTGAAGCTTTTCGGTACTTGTTGTTGAAAAATCAAAATAGGATTTTCCTTCATTATCTTTAGAACTAAAAATAACCTGACCTCGATCAGTAAGTATTTCGTATTCAACGTTACCCAGAATCTCCTGAGAACAGATCAAGACTCTATAATCATGATCAGCTACAAAAATTAAATTCACTTCTGCCTCTTCCCCTTCTACCATTCGAAGGCTATTAAACTTATCTGAAGGGATATAATTTTCTAATTCAGGTGCACACTTACTTTTTACAAAACTTTTACATTGAGCACTACTAATTACTGGAAAAGCAAGTGCCATGACAAGAAATGGTATATATAGTTTCTTCATCTGAGATTAGTTTACGTATTTAATTCTGATTTTATTTACTTCATCATAAATCTGACCCAATAGTTCATCGGAAATAGTAACACTATCATTTCCGCCAATGACTACTTTGCCATTTGCATCTTTATTAACAAGAGTTTCATTATCCTGTTTTACTATTCTGTTAAATAGGTCATTTAATTTTATGAATTCCGCTGATAATACTACCAAATTATTATCATCCTCATAGGTATCGATCAGCTTAATGATATTTTGTAAAGAATACTGCTGATCCGCTACTAATTGCTTCACTTTCTCAAGATCTGATCCTTTCATTTCCTTTCCATTCTTAAGCAGAATAAATACTGCTTCTACCCATCCTCCTGCCATAACAATAGCAGATACATAGCCTCTATCATCTTCTACAAGAGTAGCATCGATTGCCCAAAACACTTCGTTTACAAAGACTACTAATGAATCTTTACTTTCAATATTTCTTTCAAAACGACTAATATTTTCGTCATTTATTACGCCGGAAACCCCAAGTTCATCTGAAAGTAATTTTACCGCTGAAAAATAATTTAAAGCTTCCTGACTTTGTTCAAAAATAGATGAATATGCAAGGTCTGATCCATAAACACCAAGATTAAATGCCTGACTTTTAGTGGTATTATAATCCCCTACTTTATTTGGATTATTCATTGAACTTTTATTAAAATCAACACCTGACATTTTAACTAAGGTTGCTGTTTCTACAGGTGAAGGAATTGAATATAACACTTCCCTAACTTTGGCTGCTTTGTCTTTTGATTTTGAATCTACTCCAAAATCGGCATCCATATTCTCCATGTCGTTTTCATTGCTTCCATCGCCACAAGCTTGAAAAAAAGAAAGGCCGCCAATACATAAGGCAGCTAAAAATAAATAGAAATTTTTCTTCATCATTAATGAGTTTATTCGGTCTTTTCAAATATAAATTAAATAGTCTTATATGCAACTGCAATCATCAATGAGCTTCTAACCAGTTATCCGCAGCATCCATTTCAACAATTAATGGCACGCTCAGTTTAATTGCATTCTCCATTTTATCTTTAACTAAAGTCCTCAAAAGCTTTTCTTCACTATGATACAGGTCAAAAACCAATTCATCATGAACTTGCAAAAGCATTTTTGATTTCAATTTTTTAGCCTTCATTTCTTTTGAGATATCAACCATTGCTTTTTTTATTATGTCGGCAGCTGAACCCTGAATAGGAGCGTTAATTGCATTTCGTTCTGCAAAACCCCTAACAGTAGCATTAGCTGAATTAATGTCAGGAAGATATCTTCTTCTTCCCATAATCGTCTCAACATATCCATTTTTTCGAGCTGATGTTATACAGGAATCCATGTATTTTTTTATTCCAGGATATTGTTCAAAATAATTATCGATCAACTCTTTCGCTTCACCCCTCTTAATATTCAGATTTTCGGCTAATCCAAATGCACTTTGTCCATAAATAATTCCAAAATTAACCGCTTTAGATTTCGACCTCATATCCCGATCAACCTCTTCTAAAGGAACATTAAATACTTTTGATGCTGTAGCAGCATGAATATCCTCTCCTTTTTTAAATGCAGTGATCATTTCTTTATCCTCACTTAAGGCAGCAATAATTCTTAGTTCTATTTGTGAATAATCGGCCGATAAGATCTTAAAATCCGGTCCTGATGGAATAAATGATTTTCTGATCTCCCTTCCCCTTTTAGTTCTGATAGGTATATTTTGCAGATTTGGATTATTCGAGCTTAACCTTCCGGTAGCTGTTACCGTTTGCATAAAGGTGGTGTGAAGCTTATCATCTGCAGGATTCACCAATTTTGGTAAGGCATCCACATAGGTGGATTTCAGTTTCTTTAATTGACGATATTCAAGGATCTCCTCCATAATTGGATGACTTGATTTCAATTTATTAAGAACATCTTCACCGGTAGCATACTGACCTGTCTTTGTTTTTTTAGCCTTCTCGACTATTTTCAATTTTTCGAAAAGGATGACCCCTAATTGCTTAGGAGAATCAATATTAAACTCTACTCCGGCAAACTCAAATATCTTATCTGAACATATTATCAAATCATCATTTAATGATTTGGATAAAACTTCCAAAGCCGCTACATCCAATTTTATTCCTGCCATTTCCATATCCCCCAATACAGAGATCAGGGGGCTTTCAAGATCATAAAAAAGTGTTTTTAGATGCTTATCTGCATCGATCTCCTTTTTAAAGATCTCATATAATTGGAAGGTTACATCTGCATCTTCACAGGCATAATCTGTAATTTTCTCAGGTGCCAATTGATCCATGGTCAATTGGTTCTTTCCTTTCTTTCCAATCAACTCTTCTATTGAAACCGGCTTATAATTTAAATATTTCTCAGCGAGAAAATCCATCCCATGATTCATCTCCGGTGAGATCAAATAATGGGCAACCATGGTATCGAAATAAGGAGCCTGAACATCGATATCATACTTTATTAACATCGATCGATCGAACTTGAGGTTTTGTGCGATCTTGATCTTTTTAGGATCTTCCAAGAATACTTTTAATCGTGAAAAGAACGGCTTTTTATTTTCTTCATTAATAGGAACATACCATGCCAATCCTTTTTTTGTTGAAATAGCAATTCCAACCACCTTATCTATAATAGGATCTAAGCCACTTGTTTCCGTATCAAAACAAAAAGAGCCTGCCTTCTTTAATTCAATTTCAAGAGCTTCTAATTCCTTTATTGTGGAAACTAATTTATATTCCTTTTTAATATCACTGATGTTCTTTAGATCACTGGTCACTTCCGCTTCCACAACAAATGCATTAAATAACCCTAGTTGACCACTCTGAACTTCCTCTTTAACTTTTTCCTCTTCTATATTGAATAACCTTTTAAGGGTGTTTCTGAATTCCAATTCCTTAAAAATATCAATGAGCTTTTCTTTATTAGGCTCCTCCATTATTAGCTTATCGGGTTCAAAATCGAGTGGAACATCGAGAATAATGGTTGCTAACTTTTTAGAAAGCAATCCTTGATCTGCAAATTCAATTACATTTTCTTTTTGCTTTCCTTTTAATTCATCACTATGGGCAATTAAATTTTCAATACTTCCATACTTCTGAATCAAGATTTTAGAAGTCTTTTCTCCAATACCGGGGATTCCGGGAATATTATCGACTGCATCTCCCCATAAACCTAAAATATCAATGACCTGAATCGGATCCTCTACTTCAAACTTTTCTTTTACCTCTTTAACTCCCCAGATCTCGACAGGATTTCCACCTCGACCCGGTTTATACATAAAAATATTATCGCTTACTAATTGACCGAAATCTTTATCCGGAGTCATCATAAAGGTTGTATACCCTTTTTTCTCCGCTTTTTTGGCAATCGTTCCAATAATATCATCGGCTTCATAACCCGGTAATATTAAAATTGGGATATTAAAAGCTTCTAAAATGGTTTTAATATGAGGAATTGCCCATCGAATTCCCTCAGGCATTTCTTCTCGATGTGCTTTATAATCGGCAAAATCGTCTACTCTAAAAGTTGGGCCAGGTGCGTCAAAAACTACCCCGATATGTGTCGGTTTTTCTCTTTGTAAAAGATCGATAAGGGTATTCACAAAGCCATATACAGCAGATGTATTCTCCCCTTTAGATGTCATTCTTGGGTTTTTACTAAAGGCAAAATAGGATCGGTAGATCAGGGCAAAGGCATCCAATAAAAAGAGTCTCTTATCGTTATCAGGCATAGAAAATATTTAAAAATGAAAATTACTTTTTTTCATCTAATCCTTTAAATTTATTTATAAATAGATATTCACTTTAACAGAACTTTTCCTTTCTATGACCCAGATCATTTTTTTGTCTCTCAAAAGATTCAATTTTTGAAAACCATAACACCATCAAAATCACTAAATACTGTATCTTTGAAAATCGAAGTATACGGATAGGTATTTATTTAATTAAAATTGACATGCCGATTTATCATAAACTGGGCAAGATCCCAAAAAAAAGACATACTGTTTACCGAAAAGAAAATGGGGAATTACATGCCGAAGAATTATTCGGAACTCAAGGTTTTTCCGGTTTCTCTTCTCTTGTCTATCATTTACATCCGCCAACAAATATTATTCGTTTTGATGAGCCTTATTCAGTAGAACCGAAAATTGCCGTTGCAAAAAATATGAAGCCACTAAGTTTGAAAGGCTATGAATTAAAAGCTGAGAAAGATTTTATTGAAAGCCGTAAAACACTTTTGGTAAATAATGACCTTCATATTGGATTAGCAGCACCTAAAAACTTTTCGAAAGATTATTTTTATAAAAATGCAGATGCGGATGAGATGCTTTTTATCCATAAAGGATCCGGCGTTTTGCGGACGATGTATGGTGATATCCCATTTGAATATGGCGATTACCTTGTTATTCCGAGAGGAACGATCTACCAGATCGATTTCGATTCAGAAGATAACAAGATTCTATTTATCGAATCCTTTAGTCCGATCTTAACGCCAAACAGGTATCGAAATAACTTCGGACAAATGCTCGAACATTCTCCTTATTGTGAAAGAGATTATAAACTTCCACAAAATTTGAAAGCGATCGATGAAAAAGGAGAATACAAGATCAAAGTAAAGAAACAAGGGATGATGTGGACCTATTACTATGCCTATCATCCATTTGATGTTGTAGGCTGGGATGGCTATCATTTCCCATATGGGATCTCAATTCATGATTTCGAACCGATCACCGGCCGTATTCATCAACCCCCACCGGTTCATCAACAATTTGAGGCACATAATTTTGTAGTGTGTTCTTTTGTTCCAAGACTATACGACTATCATCCGGACGCTATTCCAGCTCCCTACCATCATTCAAATGTTGATTCTGATGAGATCCTATACTATGTTGACGGTGATTTTATGAGCAGAAATCATATTGAAATGGGACAAATAACACTGCATCCGGGAGGAATTCCACATGGACCACATCCGGGAGCAGCAGAGCGTTCCATTGGAAAGAAAGAAACCAAAGAATTGGCCGTGATGATCGACCCGTTCAGACCTATGCAAATAACAGAAGAAGCAGTAAAAATAGAATTGAAGGACTATTATAAATCCTGGTTAGAAGATTAAGCTATGAGTAATTTAAAAAACATTCAAGACACCAATTTCGGTTTAGAAAAGATCTTTGCAGAAGCAAAAGACTTTCTTCCTCTTTTAGGTACCGATTATGTAGAATTATATGTAGGTAATGCAAAGCAAGCCGCCCACTTTTATAAAACAGCCTTAGGCTTTCAATCTTATGCATATGCAGGTTTAGAAACCGGACTTAAAGACCGAGTTTCCTATGTCCTAATTCAAGATAAGATCCGATTGGTCCTTACAACTCCCTTACCGGGAAACAAATTTATAGAAGAGCATCTTACAAAACATGGTGACGGTGTAAAAGTGATCGCCTTATGGGTAGATGATGCCCGATCTGCTTGGGAAGAAACCACTAAAAGAGGTGCTAAATCCTATATGGAACCCAGAGTGGAAAGTGATGAACACGGAGAGGTAGTTCGCTCCGGAATCCATACTTATGGCGATACGGTTCATGTTTTTGTAGAGCGTAAGAATTACAAAGGTGTTTTCATGCCTGGTTTTGTAAAATGGGAATCAAGTTATAATCCAACAACTGTTGGTTTGAGATATATCGACCATATGGTAGGAAATGTGGGATGGAATGAAATGAATGTCTGGGCTAAGTTCTATAACGAAGTAATGGGCTTTGCGAACCTCATCACCTTTGATGATAAAGATATTTCTACCGAGTATACCGCCTTGATGAGTAAAGTAATGACCAATGGGAATGGTCGTATTAAATTCCCTATCAATGAACCTGCAGAAGGAAAAAAGAAATCTCAAATTGAAGAATATCTTGATTTTTATTCCGGTCCGGGTTGTCAGCATATTGCAGTAGCAACAAATAACATTATTGAGACCGTTTCTGAAATGACTAAAAGAGGAGTTGAGTTTCTCTATGTTCCGGGAACCTATTACGATACTATTTTAGATCGTGTAGGAGAAATAGATGAAGACTTGATCGCTTTAAAAGAACTAGGAATTATGGTGGATCGAGATGATGAAGGATATTTACTTCAGATTTTTACTAAACCATTAGAGGACAGACCAACTTTATTCTTTGAAATTATTCAACGAAAAGGAGCTACTTCTTTTGGAAAAGGAAACTTCCAGGCTTTGTTTGAGTCGATCGAGGCAGAACAAGAAAGGAGAGGAACACTTTAGGAAGAAATGATTAATGTTTAAATATTAATTATTAAAGGGCAATTCTCACTAGATTTAAAATTCACATAAAGTCCTGGCTTATAGTCGGGACTTTTTGTTTTTATTAACTCTGATCTACCAAAACAGTTAAACTCAAAAAGTAACCACAAAGGACCAAAGTAGGCTCAAAGGTCACTGAGGGAGTTAATAAAACTTGTGAACTTTGAGCCTACTTACTGCGCTTTGTGGTTAAGAAAACCAAAAATTATTCTTTCAAAAAAACCACGGTCCTTGACCTTTTTTTAGTAATCATTGAACATTAAGCATTTTCTTTCTTAACTTCTATTTTTTCTCCTCTGTTAACCTCTTTATATCTACTCTAAGACCCTTCGACAAGCTCAGGGAGACATGAAAGTTTTAACTTCTACCCTTTTATTTTTTTTCTTCCAACTCCGAGCTTCTATCCTTCCATTTTTTTTCCCCAACTTCGAGCTTCCTACTTTTTCACTCATTCACTTATTCACTTACCCACTTTCAACATTTACTTCGTACTTTTGCCCCCATACAAAATAACACATGGCAACATACTCAATGACCGGTTACGGAAGAGCCGAAAAACAAATAGGATCACGTAAATATGTGATAGAACTTCGATCGCTCAATTCCAAGCAGATCGATCTTCTAATTAAAGTGCCTAGCCTACTTCGCGAAATCGAAATGGACCTTCGAACTTTACTCGCAAACGAATTGGGACGTGGTAAAGTAGAGTGCATGATCAACTATGAAAATTTAGGTGAAGAGAAAAGCGCGAAAGTAAATGTAGAATTGATCGAAGCCTATGCTAAGGAGATTGAACCTTTACGAACGAAAATAAAAGGGATCGATGAATCGGATTGGTTAAATGCCCTATTGAAATTACCAGAAGTATTAGTGACCCAGCGCGCTAAATTAAATGAGGGAGAAAAAGATGAATTGATCGAACTTTGTAAAGTCGCCATCAAGTCAATAAATAGCTTCCGATTAAAAGAAGGAGAAGCACTACATAAGGATCTGGATTTTAATAACACAGAAATTCAAAAAAATTGCGATATCGTTGAAGGGCTTGCCCCGCAAAGAGTGGATCTAATTAGAGAACGGATCAAAAAATCTTTAGATGAAATTAAAGATAACGCTGCATTTGATGCTGACCGTTTCGAACAGGAACTCATTTATTACATCGAAAAGCTGGATATTAATGAAGAATTGATCCGATTGAATACGCATCTTAAATTTTTCAAGGAAACACTTGAAAAGAATGAAGATAAAGGAAAAAAACTAGGTTTTATCGCTCAGGAAATAGGAAGAGAGATCAATACGATGGGATCAAAAGCGAATCATTCTGAAATGCAACGCCATGTAATTCAAATGAAAGACCATCTCGAAAGAATAAAAGAACAGGTATTAAACGTCCTTTAATGATCAAGGGTAAAGCAATTATATTTTCAGCTCCTTCCGGAGCAGGGAAGACGACGCTTGTGAAGCATCTCCTGAGCACGCTCCCTATTCTTTCATTTAGTGTTTCTGCTTGCAGTAGAGAAAAAAGAATGAATGAGATCGAAGGAAAAGACTATTACTTTTTAAGCAAGGACGCTTTCCGTGAAAAAATTAAGAAGGATGAATTTTTAGAATGGGAAGAAGTTTATGACGGTAATTATTATGGCACTTTGAAATCAGAAATTGATCGGATCTGGAAAGAAGGTAAGCATGTTATTTTTGACGTGGATGTAGTTGGAGGAGTTAATCTTAAAAAATATTTTGGCGAAAATGCTTTAGCGATATATGTTGAAGCACCAAGTTTAGAAACCCTTGAACACAGGCTTAGATCCCGTAAAACAGAAAATGAAGAAACCATTTCGAAACGAATCGCAAAAGCGAAGGATGAAATAACATTCAAAAATAAATTCGATCTGGTAATTGTAAACGACGATCTTGAGAAAGCAAAAGCGGAAGCACTAGAAAAAGTAAAGGCCTATTTATCATAATTATGAGTAAGCGGAAAAGAGTAGCATTATATTTTGGAACTTTCAACCCCATTCATGTAGGTCATTTAGCGATCGCAAATTACATTGCCCAACAAGATGAAGTGGATGAAGTATGGCTCGTTGTTAGTCCCCAAAATCCACTTAAAGAAAAAGTTTCGATGCTTGCTGACTATCATCGGCTTGCCATTGTTCGCGAAGCCATTGCGGATAATCCATTATTAATTGCGAGCGATATTGAATTTAACTTACCAAAACCAAGTTATACAATCGATACACTCGCCTATATCCAGGAAAAATACCCGGATCATTCTTTTTCATTGATCGTTGGAGAAGATAATTTAAGGTCCTTTCCAAAATGGAAGAATTTCGATGTTATTCTGGCTAATTATCAATTGTGGGTTTATCCAAGGCATACCACAATGTACGATCTGGAAAATAGAGGAGATGAAACCGTAGTCAATGAACTCTATGCAAATAAAAATGTTCATTTTCTCCGAAATGTGCCTTTAATGGCAATCTCTTCCAGTTTTATCAGAGATCAAATAAAAGAAAACAAAAGTCCGAAATATTTGCTGACCCCTCCGGTATTGAAGTACATTGAAGAAATGCACTTTTATAAAAAATAAGAATCTTGACGGTCTTCTCTGATAACCATATTTAAATGATCAGCGAATACTCTTAAACCCCTATCATATGTTGAATTATTAGTAATAATAATATTAGCATCATCTCTAAAAGGTCTTAAATATGCTTTATATGAAGGAAGGACGTGATTGTCCCATTGATAACGAACGATCTCTTCAGAGTAGCCCCTTTCTTTTGCATCCCTTTTGATCCTTCTCGACAATTTAATATCCTCTCTAACATCCAGAAAAACACGAAGATCAAGCATTTCTCTGATCTCTTGAAAATAAAATATAAAAAGCCCTTCTAAAATAATGATAGGAGCAGGTTGAATGGTAATTAAAGCCGGTTCTTTCGACTTATTGTTAAAGGTGTATTCTTTTTTCGTAATGCTCTTACCTTGAGAGAGGTCAACCAGATCTTTATGAAAATGATCACGATCTATGGAGGTAGGAAGATCAAAATTGATCTCGCCATTTTCATCTACAAATTGCATTTCTTTTGGAAAGTAATAATTGTCCTGAGAGATAATAGATACGCTTCCATCAGGCAGCATTTTTTTTAGGTCCCTTAAAAAAGAAGTTTTTCCCGAGGCGCTTCCTCCCGCAACACCAATTATGTGGCATGGACCTACCATAAATTAAGCATCTATCGAGTGCAAAATAGACTCGAGTATCAATTTTCCATCATTATTTTTTAATTCACTGTCTGCAGCACGTTCAGGATGAGGCATCATCCCAAAAACATTTCCTCTTTTATTACAAATTCCAGCAATATTTAAAGCTGAACCATTTGGATTTGATTCATTGTTTACGGCTCCCTCTTCATCAACATATTGAAAAAGGATCTGATCATTTTTAACCAATTCTTTCAATACCTCATCTGAAGCATAATATTTTCCTTCGCCATGTGCAATAGGAATTTTATATACTCGACTATCATCGAGGTCTTTCGTCATAATAGCTTTTTTAGAAACCGGCTTGAGAAGGATATTCTTACAAATAAACTTGTGACTATCATTATGCATCAGTGCACCCGGTAACAATCCCGCTTCACATAAAATTTGAAAACCATTACACACTCCCATAACATAGCCTCCTTTCTCGGCGTGCTCCTGCACCTTTTCCATAATGGGGCTAAAACGAGCAATTGCTCCTGAACGAAGATAGTCTCCATAAGAAAACCCTCCTGGAACGATGATAAAATCACATCCTTTAAGGTCTTTATCTTTATGCCATAATCGTTCAACTTTTTGACCTAATTTGCTTTCTAAAGCATAAACCATGTCCATATCGCAATTTGAACCGGGGAAAGTAATTACTCCAAATTTCATTTTTTCAAGCTAAGATGATGCGGCAAAATTAAGGAAAAAGACGGGGCAAAAAAGTGAAAATTGGCTTTAAAAATTATTTTCAAATTATTGGGAAGAAATTAAATAGCAATGATGAGATGATCCAAAAATAAAATAAGAGATTTCGATATAAAGAACTTACGCTATAATAGTAAAACGGAATGATAAAAACCAAAGGAATAATCATTAGTAAGGCCCTATTATGAATGGGAAAAAAAGTAAAACTAAGCCAATAGATAAACATCGAATTCACTAACAACATTAAAATTAATCGCTTTGAATTCTTCGTTTTTATTTTAGACCGACTAATCTGTTTGATGAAAAAGGGAAGGGCCAGCAAGAACGAAAGCCCAGTTAAAACCAGAAATATTCGTTGGGTTAAACTATTAGCACTAATAAGGGATGCAATATTTTCACTTGTTGTTGGATAAAGGAATTCAATAGGTAGATCAAAATAGAAAAAATAACCTGCCAAAAAGAAAAAAGGCAGAGCTACCCCCATAAGTGGAAAAAAATATTCTCTAAAACTAAATGCTCGGTTCATCGATAAAAAGATCCAGTAGCTAATCAAAAATAATACCGCAGGATAATAGATGATTGATGCGAGGCCAAGGTAAAACCCGGCGTCAAATACTTCGGATAAGATGTTATTTTGATGATACACCTTGAGGATCCTGTTTAATCCTATTAATATAAAAAGTAGAGACAATAATAATGGGGAGAAAAAATGAAAACCGCTCCAGGAACCGATCATAATGATCAACAATAATGATGGTATTGAATTTTCAGTCTGGTAAAATCCATTTAAATTGAAGACTTTATTAACATAAAACGCCAAAAGGCTGCTTACTAAAACGCCTAGTAACAACTTTAAGTAAGGAGAATCAGACCAGAATAGATCTATCTTAGTAAACAAATAGGTTGGAGAATCTACTATAAATACAGGATTTACAAAGGATTTTATCGCGTATACAAGTAGTAATAACGGTAAAATGAATACACTTAATCCACGTCCAGATAAAAATAGATTTAACATTAAAATTGCTTTTCAGTATTCAACAATAATTATTTAATTTGCCGTATACAAATCAACAATAATAAAAATGACTTTCACAGAATTAATTTATGCTTTAGGTGATGTTTTAACATCAAGTTTTAAGGTTCTTCCCTTAATTGGAAATAACTTTAATTATATCGTGATTATTATTGGTTTTGTTGGTTTGGTCTATTGGTTATCCTACCAAGCGAAAAAAACAAAACAAGCGAAACAAGACGGCACTTATATTTAGTATCTCCTCTTTTCCTTATTTGGATTTATACGCTTTCAATTCGTAATAATATTTTATATAGGTGGGAGTTCTATGGATCTTGATTTTTACAATAATTTGCTTTTTACTTTAAATTAAAGCTTATAAACTTATTAAAAACAAAAAACCCTGCTTCTGCAGGGTTTTTTGTTTTTAAAATTTTATAATTTATCCCTTTACGATCACTAGAAATTTAGATACAGACCAAAATGCTTCAGGATCTAATATCACCAATTTAGTTACCATACCATCCACTTCTTCAAAAGAATAAGATCCTTCGCTATGGTTCGTAGCTAAATATGCTTTTTTACTGTCGATCAAAATATCTTTAACTTCAGTAATATCAACTTCAATAAATTGATCTTTATTGAAATCTTCAACTAAAGCTTTTGCTCCTCCCATTCCGATAAAACTACCTTTACGGGTAAGGATATTTGCCGCCTTTAATTCTTTGAATGACCCAATAGCATAGTGCGCAGTATTTAATTTTTCTTTTTGCTCTTCTGTTACCTGAAGTTCTTTTGCATAAGCCATTGAAACTTTATCCAACTCGTAATTCATAGCAACCAACTCTTCTTTTAAAGCTTCAATTTCGAGTGTTCGTTGCTCATTTTGTTGAGATAATTGATTGATTAATTTTTCAAGCTGTGCAATTTGATCCATTGCGCCATTTAATTTTTTAGTACTTGAATTCTGAGCTGCTTTTGCTTTTCCTAATTGTGTTTTTAGATCCTGTAAATTTTGCTCATTATCAGCTAATAATCCGTTGATATAAGCAATATCATCTAAAATTCTCGTTTTACTAGAACCAGTGTTCTCATCATTACTTGTTCTAATATCAATTGTATTTTGTCTTCCTCTGATCTCACCTAAATTTTCTTCAATTTCAGAGAAGGTATTTAGCATTAACATCATTACAGAATCTTTTGCGGTAGACCCTTCAACTAATGCTTGATTTTCTAATTTTAATCGCTCTATTTCTTCTTTTTCTGCCTGATTACAAGAGATAAAAGAAATCATAAGAATTGGCAAAATAAATTTTAAAATTTTCATGTTTTTTCTTTTTTGTTTTAAGTCTTTGGAACGGACAAATTTACAATAGATTGTAATATAAAATGAATTAAACTAAAAATAGAATAATTTTGTGCTAAATGAAATCAGAAATGGAGCTTACATTGTACGAAAGACTTGGAAAAGAAGGAATTAGCAAGCTTTTAGATAGTTTTTATGATCGTGTTTTTAATGACCCTTCTATTGCTCCATTATTTGCTAATTCAACAAGAAGTGAAATCCAAGAAAAACAACGCTTATTTATAAGCCAATTTCTTGGTGGACCTATGGGATATACAGAGAATTTTGGCCCTCCAAAAATGAGACAACGACATATCCCTCATCGAATTACACCTCTGGCGAAAGACGCCTGGTTAAAATGTATGAAAGAAGCTATAGATGAACAAGATTGGGACGAAAGATTAAAGGAAGTAATGTATTCAATTTTTCCACCCATCGCTGCACATATGGTCAATAGTGAAGATTAATAAAAGTAGAAAATGAAATTAAAATTAAGTGTAAGTATTATCTTTTTAATAGCAAGTCTAAGCATCTCTGCTCAAGACTCATGGTCAAAACTAAGCCCAAATCAAAAAATTAGAATCGCTAAAAAAGAACAAAAAGAGGCTAAAAAAGACCCTGAATATAATTTGTTGATGGAAGAAGCAATGCGTTTATTTCAATCAGGAGAATATGAAAAAGCAAAAGAGAAGTATATCGAAGCCCATAATCGCAGACCCGATAATGTGTATCCTATGGTTATGTTGGATGATGTTGAAATTGCATTAAATCAACCCCCTGTTATTAAAAATGAAATCCCCACTGAAGCACCGGTAGTTGAAAATGTTGTCGAAGATGTGCCTATTGAAATACCTTCAACAGAACTTCCAAAAAATATTGAAGAAGCTGATGTTAAAGAAGAGATCATAAGCAATAATGAAGTCAAACTTCCGGTCGACCCAGAAAAAAGTGCCGTTGTTGTAGCAAAACCGGAAAAAAAAGCAGAATTAAAAAAACCCACTACCCAAGCTCCAAGAGAATATAAAAATGATGGCGTTTATAGAGAAACTTTAAAAGAAGGAAGTGCAAATGTGAACCAAATTACCATCGTTGAAAAAGGAGTAAGTACGGTATACAGGGAAGTGATACATTCATGGGGAGCAAAATATTATTTTAAAAATGAGGAAGCAATTACAGAAAAAGAATGGGATAAATTGAACTCTACTTTAGAAAAAGATTAGTCTTTTCCACAACCACAATCTTCATCAATTGTTTTTTGTGGAGTTATAAAAGCTAATTCGTAAGCCTCAGAACCTTCATTTTCTAGTTTATTAATTCTATAATTATATTCTGCCTTTATCATATTCATTTCAAGATCAGAACCTGCAGCAGAAAGCTCTTTTTCAAAAGAAGCCTTAATTTCTTTCAAAGTAACCATATAATCGTATTTGTTAGGTTTAGCATTGATTAGGTTAAAATAAACGCTTGAAAATTGAATAATCAAGTAAGTCACTATTTAATAATTCACAAAATTCCCTTATTATCGTAAAGCCATCCTAATGAAACTTTTTCACACCCGCATTTACACTGGTCTTTAAGGTGTTCTCTGATGGAACTTTTGGGCATGAAAAACGATTACTATAAGCACATAATGGATTATAAGCTTTATTAAAATCGATCATAATACTATTACCTTCCGGTATTCTAAGATCAACATATCTTCCGCCATAATAAGTGCTTTCACCATTACTTAAGTCGCTAAATGGCAAAAATAGATAGTCCCCATATTCCAATGTATTCATCAGTTTTTTACTTTGATAGATCGTTAGTTTTTGCTCTTCGCCATTTAAAGTGAAGTAAGCATATGCCCAAACTCTATATTCAGGCCTTCTGGAAGTGCTGGTTTCCATTTCAAAGAACTCCGGAGAATCTTGCTTTATAAGTTTTGCTTCAACAATATAATTTTCATCTATTGGGAAAAACTCTAAAGATGTAAAATGAATTAGATCTAAAGAATCCAGCGGAGTTTCTTCAGGATCTGCATATTCTCTATTTAACTCATCCTGAAATTCCTTTGAACTCAATTCGCTTTGAGAATAAATAAACTGACTCATAAATAGGGCCGCTACAAGTACTATACTTTTCGTTCTAGTCAACATAATGAAAATGATTATTGCTACAATTATTCCTGCAATATCGAAATAAAAATCAAACCAGTCTCCAAATCGCTGTATAGGCAAATAATGCTGTAATAGCTCTATCGAGCCTCCCAGAATTAAACAAATAAAAAAACTAAAAACTATATAATTGATACCAGCAAATTGATCTCTTTTACTTTTCACAAAAGCCCACAAGTAGCATAGCATCAAAATAAAAAAAGCAGCTAAATGACCTAGCTTATCAATGGCGATGAAACTAATCTCAGGAAGTTTTGGAAGAGGATATAATGATGTAATTAGAATTAAAACACTAAGTAAGACGGGCACAAGAAAATATTTCTTCTTTAGTGATAATTTCATTTATAAAATTCATTTAAACAAGCTCTAAAATATTGTATTTTGCTCAATGAAAATCAATACTAATGGAAATTTACCAAACCCTAAGAGATTGCGAAAATGCTTTAAGAGATTTTATGGCCTTGACCCTGGAAAAAATGCATGGAGATCGCTGGATAGATTTTTGTCAAGCATCTCCTGAAAAAATAGCAGTATGGGAGCAACTTAAACTAGAAGATGAAGAACGACATCAGGCAACTACTTCCGATGAGCATCTTATAAATTACGTAGACATCGGTGACCTGAAAACAATTTTACTAGCCAACTGGGACGGTGAATTTACCGATACTTTTGGAGATTATAAATTGATAGAGTCCTACTTAAATATCATTAATCGATATAGGAATCCTGATATTCATCGAAGACCCCTTCTGACCTTTCAAAAGCATCTCATTCTTGGAATAAGTGGAGAAATCAGAAATATGATTGCTGTTTACAGATCGTATAGCGAACTTGATAGAGAAGGTTTTCCCAGAATTGAATCCATAAGAGATAACCTTGGAAATATTTGGGTTCCAGGTAAACCCTCGCATCTAAAAACAGGAATGACTGTCCATGTAGGAGATATGATTGAATTTGTTGTGACTGCGATCGATCCATTAGAAGAAGACCTTATGTATAGCATTAAAGATAAAGGATGGAATATTGGAAATGTACTTACCACAGTAATTGAACCAAGACAAGTAGGCCTAAATACAGCTATAAATATTTTTATTCGATCCGATCGTAAATTTCATGCTTTTCCTAATGGATACGACGACAGAGTAGTGTTTAACTATCAAGTTTTGCCTTAAATTCAATTTTCATTTATAACATATTTTTTCATCTTCGTTTTTTTTTAAAGCTGCATTTCTAAAAATAAAAATGTTCCTTTACCTCGCTAATCAATTCATTGAATAACTAAGAATGAAAAAAAATGAAAAGGCTTTTATTTTCATTATAATCATTGGATTAATTTTAAAAATTTCCTTGGTTTCTATTGGACAATGGATTCTTCTCATTGGAGTTGGATTGTTAGCTAATACTTATTTCTTTGGCTTTTCAAGTCTTATAAATGATGAAAGTTATCAAAGCTTTTCTCAAAACAGAAACTTTCTGAAAAGCAAAAGTCCCTATCAGTTTTTACCTCCCTATGCGATCGTTATTATATTGATCGGAATGTTATTTAAATTTAATGCATGGCCGGGTGGAAATATGTTGATCGCTACCGGATTTAGTATGCTTATCTTCGGCTTTTTCTTTATTTACAGAACTCCGGATGAGAAGAAATTCTGGAAAATTGGAGCGTATAAAAGAATGGCTATTTTCGGAATTTTAGGAGTTCTATTTTACTTCTTGCCTAATTTCTACTTTTTCGAGATCATAAATAGAAATCATCCGGAATATATCGAAGCTACTAAGAATTTCTATGAAGATCCACAAAATGAGTCCTATAAACTCAAAATGGATGAAGAAAGAGAAAAAATGGAAAATGGGATTTAATATCGTTTTAATAGAACCTGAGATTCCCATGAATACAGGGAATATTGGACGGCTAAGTCTTGCCTCCGGGTCTCAATTACATTTGGTAAAACCATTTGGATTTGAATTGGATGATAGCAGAGTAAAACGAGCCGGACTCGATTATTGGAAGTATATATCACTTAGCATTTATGAATCAGCATCCTCTTTTTTTGAGATTAATAAGGATAAAAAAATGGCCTTCTTTTCAAGTCATGGTAAAAAACATTATTCTAGCGTTCATTATGAGGACGATATGTTTCTGGTTTTTGGTAAAGAATCGCTTGGTCTTTCTGAGGAGATCTTAGCTAAGAATGTTGAGAACGTTTTTAATATTCCCATTTATAGTGAACATGTTCGCAGCTTGAATCTCGCAAATGCGGTGAGTATTGTTACTTATAACGGATTATTGCAGTTGAATCACAAAAAATAGATTAATGGAATTAGAAAATATGAAATTCGACTTAGGTTTTGCAAGAGAAATGGACGAAAAAGATCCTATAAGGAGTTTTCGGAAAAGATTTGCATTCCCAAAGATAAACGGAAAAGAATTCCTCTATTTTACCGGTAATTCTCTGGGTTTAAAACCAATAGATGCAGATAATGCTATTAAAACCGAATTAGATGATTGGGCTAATTGGGGTGTTGAGGGCCATTTTAGGGCTAAAAATCCATGGTTTAATTACCATGAAATGTTTACGAAAAATCTTGCTTCACTCGTTGGTGCTAATTCGCATGAAGTGGTTGCAATGAATGGTTTAACCGCAAATTTGCACCTTTTATTTGCCTCCTTTTATCGCCCTAATGTAAAGAGATATAAAATTATTTGCGAGAAAAAAGCATTTCCTTCTGATCAATACATGCTCGAATCTCAAGTGATTCATCACGGCTTGGATCCTGAAAAATGCATTATAGAAGTTGGACCGCGAGAAGGAGAACACTTAATTAGACATGAAGATATATATAACGCGATTATCGATAATAGTGATGAATTAGCCCTCGTTTTTATTGGAGGAATAAATTATTATAGCGGACAGCTTTTCGATATGAAAACCATCACAGAACATGCACATAAAGCAGGGGCTCTGGCCGGCTTTGATCTGGCTCATGCTTTTGGGAATGTGGAATTATCGCTTCACGACTGGAAAGTAGACTTTGCAGCATGGTGCTCCTATAAATACCTTAATTCAGGTCCGGGATCTATCGCTGGAATCTATATTCATGAAAAGCATGGATTAAATCCTGAAACCCCGAGGTTATCCGGATGGTGGGGATATGACAAGGATAAACGTTTCTTAATGGATAGCGGATTTCATCCAATGCCGGGTGCAGAAGGCTGGCAATTAAGCAATGCGCCCATACTGGCTATGGCTGTGCATAAAGTGGCATTGGATATTCATTGTGAAGCAGGAATGAAACGCTTAAGAGCTAAAAGCGTAATGCTTACCGCTTACTTAGAATTTATTATTGAAGAGATCAGTAACAGCCACCCCAATGTATCTTTCGAAGTTATTAGTCCGAAAGATAAAGATCAAAGGGGAGCTCAACTCTCTTTACTTGTTCATGGCAGAGGCAAAGAATTATTCAATGCCTTAACAAAAGAAGGTGCAATAGTAGATTGGAGAGAACCAAATGTTATACGATTAGCCCCTGTTCCTCTATATAATTCATTTAGCGATCTAGTGGAATTCGGACAATTATTAAATAAAATTATTTCATAATGGAAAAAATCGCCATAGTAGGAGGAGGATTAGTAGGAGCTATGCAAGCCATTTTTATGGCTGAAAAAGGGTTTGAAGTGGATGTTTATGAGCGTCGAGGAGATATTAGAAATGCCTTATTCGTAGCAGGTAAATCTATTAATCTTGCATTATCGGATAGAGGTTGGGAGGCATTAAGGAAAATAAACATGGAAAAAGAGATCCGTGATATTTCCATCCCTATGCGAGGGAGAAAAATCCATAATATTGATGGGAGTTTGAATTTTCAAGCCTATGGAGTAAATGACCAAAGTATCTGGTCTGTTTCCCGTGGCGGATTAAACCAAAGACTTCTAATAAAAGCCGACTCATTTGCTAATTGTAACTTGTTCTTTGAACACAAATGCATCGACCTTGATCTGGATACAAATAGCCTTGTTTTTGAATACGGAAACGAGGTGTTAGAAAAGTCTTATGATCGAATATTAGCCACCGATGGTGCCTTTTCTTCTATTCGATTAAAACTTGAAGAAACAGAATCGATCACTTCTTCAATTGCCACTTTAGAACACGGGTACAAAGAATTATTAATTCCCTCAGGACCTGACGGCCTGCATCAAATAGACCCTAATTCACTACATATTTGGCCAAGAGGAGGATTCATGCTTATCGCTTTAGCAAATCTCGATGGAAGCTTTACTGTCACTCTATTTATGCCTTCAGAGGGAGAAGTCTCTTTCGAGAAACTTCAAAGTGATGCCGAAATTGAAACTTTCTTCAAAAAAGAGTTTCCTGACACCTTGGAATTAATGCCTGATTTTATCAATAATTTCAAAATGAACCCAACGGCTTCATTGGTAACAGTTAAATCATCTCCATGGAATTATTTAGATAAGATCCTTCTTATGGGAGATGCCGCACATGCAATTGTACCTTTTTACGGCC
>JAHECK010000024.1:24190-25085 GCA_024641785.1 Flavobacteriales bacterium
AATTTGATGAATGAATATAAAAATGATTGGTCAAAAATAGCTCCTGCTTATACTAAAGTTCGAAAAATAAACGGTGATGCAATTGCAGATCTTGCCTTAAGTAATTACATTGAAATGAGAGATCTCACGGCTCAGCCTGAATTTCTACTAAGAAAACAAATTGAAGTGCTATTTACCAAAAATCATCCTGATAAATGGCTTCCCTTATACTCGCAAGTTACTTTTTCACATATTCCATATTCGAAGGCAGTTCAAAATGCCAAAATTCAAGATGAGATCATGAATGAAGTGATGAAATTGAAGAATATTGAAGAAAAATGGGATAGTAAAGAAGTTGAAGGATTTATTATTCAAAAACTGCAAATGATCGACGCTTAGTACTAAAAGATCGACCTTTTTTCTTTTAAATTAAATTCGCTTCATGAAGATGCAATTTCTATTTTCATAGAAAGAAATGATGTATTTTTCTTTTAGCTAATTAGTTATAAAATGCATTCACTCGAACCCTATTATAATTGGCAACACCACTATGTTTCAGAAGAGGATCCTAATTCTCCTTTCTTTGAAAAAGAGTATTCTGAATTTGAATGTTCCGATACTATTTATAATCATTATATCCATCCTCAATGGGATAACTTTGGTTCAGATACGCTTTATTTAAAAATTATTTATGCTAACTATGACCAGGGTATTGCAATAATAGAATTTATTGGCGAATGGAATGATTGCTTGCATAATGACATCATGTTTCTTAAAAGAAATGTGATCGAGCACTTGATGAATTCGGGAATACATAAATTTATTCTTATTGGTGAAAATGTTCTAAACTTTCATTATTCTGATGATTGTTACTATGAAGAATGGTTCGAAGAAGTGATGGATCAAGAAGGATATA
>JAHECK010000024.1:25095-33663 GCA_024641785.1 Flavobacteriales bacterium
AGGGATTGATCAGTATTTCTTAACTGGTGAAGGTTTTAAAAAAGTAAATTGGAGAACAGATGATCCGTTTAAAATTTCGGAAATGCTCGATCAATTTGTTCAATTAAAACTTGGTAATTAAGCTTTAGGAATATATGGACTTATCCATTTTTGAAATCCAATGGCTAAAAGACCTCCCCTGCTTATCATCCAAATAAAAAGCGATCCCCATACAGCATAAAATCCCCATCCCAAATAATTGCTTATCCAGGCAAAAGGAAAAAAGACCAAAAAGGTGCTTATCAATAATGTATTCCTTAGTAGTTTAGCTTCTCCAAGCCCTTTAAAAATACCATCATAAGCAAAAGCAACAGCATTGATCGGTTGCATGATTATCACCATCCAGAAAATGGATAAAAAGTAAGTAATGACTAAAGGATCTTCGGTGAAAAAAGTCGGTATCAGATTATAAAATAATGAATAAATAAGTCCCAAAACTGACCCAATAAAAATACTGATGAGCAAAATAGATCTTGCCATTTTCTTAAGAACTTCAAAGTTCCTTTCACCATATAGTCTTCCGCTTAAAGCATTTGCAGCATTTGCATATCCATCGATAAAAAAAGCAGAAAAGAGCCAGATGTTGATTGCGATGGTATGAGCCGCTATCACAGCTTCTCCTAATGCAGAGGCCATTCGGGTAGATTGATAAAAAGCTAAACTGAGTGAAATCGTACGAACATAAAAATCAATACTCATCCCAAACAACCATTTTAAATCAGGATGGAGTTTTTTGGTCCAAAATAAGCGATAGATCGTTTTGCGATTCAGGTAAAATATTGCTGACATTAACATAAGGATCTGTGCGATCAAACTTCCATAAGCTGCTCCGATTACACCATATGCCGGAATAGGACCAAAACCAAATATCAATATATAATCGGCAATTAAATTAACTAAGCCTCCAATAATCGAAATTTGCATCGCCCATGAAGTATTCTGTAAACCCCTAAATACACCGAATAAAATAAAAGTAGCAAGGGTAATTGGATATCCCCATGCCCTGACTTGATAATAGGAATTTGCATAATCCAGTACATCTCCTGTTGCATTATATAACTTAAATATTGGAATGGATATAGGGAAGGTTATTGCTATTACCAGCAGTCCCAGAATAAAATTGAGTGCAAAGGCCTGTGGAATTAAACTTCTAATATCATCAAGTTTTTTCTTCCCATAATAACGACTTACTATGGCAGAGACCGCGCTTTTTGTTTGCGCTAAAACCCAGATAATGGTTAAATAAAAGGAACTGGCTATTCCTACTCCTGCTAATTCTGAAGTTCCTAATCTACCTATAAATGCAGTATCAATTAATGAAATTACCGGTTCTGCAATACCCGCAATGATTGCAGGTCCTGCCAAACGATTGATCTCCTTTAAGCCAATTTTCTTCAAATTAAGGCTTATAATATTTCATTGCTTCAGGCAAATAAGCTCTTAAATTATTAATTCTTGTTTCATCGCTGGGATGCGTACTTAATATTTCAGGTGGTTTGCTTCCACCAACATTCGACATCCGTTCCCAAAATGCAACTGCCTCTTCAGGATTATATCCGGCCATCGCCATAAATACCAAACCCAATTTATCTGCTTCCGTTTCCTGCGATCTTGAAAAAGCCAATGATCCCATTCCACCGGCAACTCCATAACTTGTTAAAAAGAGATTTCTCATTTCATCCGGTTTACTACTGAGTAAAATATCTAATGTTTGCCCTCCGTATTGCAAAAGTATCTGTTGACTCATTCGCTCATTTCCATGCCGGGCGATCGCATGTGCTATTTCATGGCCCATTACAACAGCAAGTCCGGCTTCATTTTTCGTGATAGGCAATATACCGGTATAAACCACTACTTTCCCACCGGGCATGCACCATGCGTTAATTGCATCATCGTTCACTAAGTTAAATTCCCATTCGAATCCTTTGATTCGATCGCTCATCATTTTTTCTTTTAAAAACTTATCTGTCGCCTCAGCTATTTTTCGCCCCACATCTAAAACCATTTTTGCATCCTTATCATATGGACTTACTACATCATGCGTTTGCAAAAATTCATCATATTGAACAAAACTCATTGCCATCATTTCGCTTTCCGGCAATAAATTCATCTGCTTTCTACCTGTAATAGGAACTTTAGAACATCCTTGAAAAAGAAGAATCAATGCTAAAATAAATGTGCTTTTTCGTATCATAATAAATTGTCTCTTTAGATGCATAAATTTAATATATTCTATCAATGCCTTTTTTAAAACCAGATTATTTAATAGAACTTCGAGATAAGACTTTAAAATGTAATAAAATAAAGTGCTTTACGTATTTCAGTATAGCATGACAGGAAAGGAAGGTATTTCCAATTGAATATTCTGGTTTAAAATAAAACATAAAAATAAAGCGTTGAGGAACGAGATTTCTTAATTTTACGCGAACTTGTTTTTGAAAGAAACAATCTATTATAAAATGGTTTGTTTATTGGGAAACTTATGAAAGATCCAAAGAAAAAGCAGCTCCAAAACTTATAAATAAATTATTAGAATAATAAAATGAATATGAGAAAGCTAAATTTATTGCTATTGATCTTTGCCGGAATAACTATCATTTCTTGCAATGAAAGCAAAAGTCACTCTAAAGAAGGAAACATTATAATAACCGGAAATTTAAGTAATGCTGCCGGAAAAGAACTGGTTCTCGAACAACTCGTAAATAATCAGCCAATTGGAATTGATACTGCTTTGATCTTAGAGAATGGAAGTTTTGAATTAATAGCCAATGGAGAAAATATTGATTTCTATAGAATGAAGTTAACTCCTCAAAATGCATCAATTCTTATACTTTCACCCGGCGAAGAAATAACGATAGATGGAGATGCTTCCAACTTAGCCTCAGGATTAACTGTAGAAGGGTCTGATAACACAGCTTTAATCTGGTCATATTATGCTGAAACAGCTGATTTTAGCAGAAAAACCCAAGAGCTAAGAAGCAAAGTGCAATCATTGCAGCAGGATCAAAATGAAGAAAGACAAGTGATATTAGATCAGTTTAATGCCTTAAATACTTCCTTTTTAGACTACACAAAAAATTTCATTAATGAAAACAACACTTCTCCGGCTGTTCTCTCAGCACTCGGAAATTTGAATATTGAAAAGGATTTAGAATATTTCATTATTGCTAGAGATGGATTAAAAGAAGATTTTTCTAATAATAATTATTATATCAGTCTGGAAAAACAAATCCAACAATTTCAAATAGCAAAAGAAAGTGAGAAAATGTTTGATCCGGGGAACCAGGTACCAAACATCACTCAAAACGATCCTAGCGGCAATGCAAGGTCTTTGTATGATCTAAGAGGGAATGTTGTTCTTATTGATTTTTGGGCCTCTTGGTGCCGCCCTTGCAGAGCCGAAAACCCAAATGTTGTAAAGCTCTATAATAAATACCATAAAGATGGTTTTGATATTTTTTCTGTCTCTTTAGATAAAACACAAGATAAATGGGTTGAAGCAATTAATGCGGATGGATTGGTATGGCCGAATCACGTAAGTGATCTGCAATATTGGAATTCTGAAGCAGCTCAATTATATAATGTAAAAAGCATCCCTTTTACAGTATTATTAGATAGAGAAGGAAAAGTGATCGGCACAAAACTAAGAGGACCGGAACTTGCAGCTAAACTTCAAGAAATATTTGGAAAATAAATTTGATACAAGGCAAAAATATATATTTCGCATCCGATTTTCATCTTGGAGTACCTGATTATGAATCAAGTCTAAAAAGAGAAAAACGATTGGTAAGATGGCTGGATCAAATTAAAGAAGATGCTGAAGAGATCTGGCTTCTTGGAGATCTGTTTGACTTTTGGTTCGAATATAAAACAGTTGTTCCCAGAGGCTATGTTCGCTTTCTGGGTAAACTAGCAGAAATAAGCGATAGCGGAATCCCTATCCATATTTTTACCGGAAATCATGATATGTGGATCTTCGATTATTTGCCTAAAGAAACCGGTGTTATCCTTCATAAAGAGCCTCTCACAAGGGTCTGGAATGAAAAAAAATTTTTTATCGGGCATGGAGATGGATTAGGCCCGGGAGATCATGGCTATAAGTTTATAAAAAAAGTATTTGCAAATAAACTTTGTCAATGGTTATTTAGATGGATCCACCCTGATGTTGGAATTGGAATAGCAAATTATTTTAGTGGTAAAAGTCGGCTTGCAAATGACGAATACGACAAGGTCTATCTTGGAGACGAAAAAGAATGGCTTGCTATTTATGCTAAAGAAATTCTTGAAAATGAACATTTTAACTACTTCATCTTTGGTCACCGTCATTTACCAATTGATATCGAAGTAGGACACAATAGCCGTTATGTAAATTTAGGTGAATGGATAAAATATAATACCTATGCGGTATTTGATGGCGAGGATTTAATTATGAAATCTTTCGAATCAGATCTAGTAAGCGATTAGCATAACCCGATTCATTATCATACCATCCCACTACTTTCACCATTCGACCTATTACTGAAGTTAATTGAGAATCGAATATACATGAATGTGAATTATTGATCACATCCACAGAAACAATTGGATCTTCAGTATATTCCAAAATTCCTTTCATTTCATTTTCAGCAGCATATTTGAATTTCTCATTGATCTCTTCAATGCTTTTTAAATTTTTTACAGCAAAAGTAATATCGGTAAGAGAACCATCAGGTACAGGTACCCGAATTCCACAACCACCAATAGAATCTTCTAAATGTGGAAATATTTTTGTTAATGCTTTGGCTGCCCCTGTGGTGGTAGGAATAATAGATTGAGAAGCCGCTCTTGCTCTCCTGAAATCTTTGTGTGGCGAATCATGAACGCGTTGATCCGTTGTAAAGGAATGAATAGTGGTAATATAGCAGCTTTCGATCCCGCAAAGTTCATCGATAAGTTTAATCATTGGAGCCGCACTATTGGTTGTACAAGAAGCATTCGAAATTATTTTTTCACTTCCATCCAAAATAGATTCATTCACACTAAAAACGATCGTTTTAATATCATCAGTATCTGGCGGAACTGATAAGATTACTTTTTTAGCCCCAGCTTGTATATGCTTTTCTAAGGAGACCCTATCTTTAAAATGGCCACTTGATTCGATAACAATGTCTATACCTAGTTCCTTCCAGGGAAGTCTGGCAGGGTCTTTTTCTTGAGTGAATAACACAGGTCTTCCATTTATTAGCGCTGCGTTTTCAGAAACCTCTATATGGCCTTTAAAAGGACCATGCACACTATCGTATTTAAAAAGATGGATCAATGCATCAGAAGGATGAGGATCATTCACAGCCACCCATTCAATTGAATCATCTTGAACTAATAAACGTCCTAAGGTTCTTCCTATTCTTCCAAAACCATTAATAGCAATTCGCGTGCGCTTCATCGAACAATTTTATATATCAAAAATAAAAAAGGCCTTTCATTAAATGGAAGGCCTTTTCAAATATTTTTTTTTACTCTTATCGAATAATGACAAACTTCTTAGTAGATATTTTATCATCCTTTTTAAGTTGAATGATATAACTACCATCTCTAAGATCACTTACATCAAATCGATAATGATTAGAACCTTCATTCATAGTGAAGTTAAGTGATTTTACTTTTTGACCATTAATGCCATAAATATCCATATTAACTTGGGCTTTTTCACTCGCTTCAAAATTCAACCAGCCATATTCACTCATTGGATTTGGCATAACCACTAAGTTTCCAACCAATTCATTTGTATTTTCAGCCACTTCTTCAAATGAATTTTTTTCATATGTTTTAGATCTGAAAGAACCTCTACCGAAAGTACCAAGATAAATATATCCGGCATTTTCAACCACTGAAGGATCTCTCCATTGTTGACGGATATCATATACAATCACTGGTCCCATCGGATTAACATTTTCTGGCGACCAATCTGCTCCACCGTTATCAGTTGCATACACTCCAAACTCAGTTCCTACAAGAATTGTATTTGCATCACCTGATTCAATTACACAAGCGTAAGCTGGTAATCCGGCTAATGGGTTGCCTACAGGAAACCATATATCGTTAAATATTGGTGAAGCACTTGTAGCATTGGTAGATTCCATCACTTTAGCACTACCCCCAAAACCGGCTTTAGTAAATATTAAGTGATCTTCATCATTAGGGTCAATTGATATATCAGAAATTGGATAACCACTAGCTGGTGCATAAGTATCAACTGTAAGCGCATAATCAGCACTATCAATATCCATTTCACCTATTGTCCATGCATTTGCAAATCCGCTAATTCTATATAATGCCCCATTTGAAGTACCAACCCAAAGGTAATTCCCATCAGCTTTACTCCATTCCAAACTTTCAACTTCACCACCGACAGTAGCTTTCACTTTTGCCCATCTTGGTGAGGTATCAAAATAAGTAGCTTGACGAGTAACCCATATACCGCCACCTCCGACATATCCAGCAGCCATTAAGGTAGTTGCACGATCCATTACATCAATACTTTCTAATGGACCAAGATCATTGGCTAATGTTTCTGTAAAAGTATAACCCCATGATCGAGATTCGACATTTATTTCTGTTCCGGCCGGAACGATTTCATCCAAAGGGTTTGCATAGCTAACAGTATAAGGCGTAACGGCATTTCCATCTTCCCATAAACGAATTTGAGAATGAAATGGTGCAACTAATCCAAGCATAGCAGGATCTGCATATAACTGACGTGTTGCACTTCCTCCGTCATTAGATCGACGTAAGTTATTATTTTGAGAAGTCATGAAAATAACATCTCCACTTGGATCTAAATTAGATATATCACAATCAAATCCGTCACCAGACCACACGGTTAAAGCTTCTTCAGTGGTTGATTGATTTCTTGTAATATATAAAGTGCTATTATCTTGAGCGCCACCAATCACTTTGTCATCGCCAGAATAACCGATTCCATAAAATTGTGTGCAATTATAAAAGCGGTTGCAATGAACAAAAGTATTCGCCCCATCGGTTGAACGATAAATACCTCCATCATTACCAACAAACATAGTTCCTTGACTGTTAAAAGCGAAAGTATGAATATCTACATGAACGTTAAAAGGTAAAAAAGGACTGTTTTGATCAAGTGCTATTGGAATTTGCTGATCAAATACTGAAATGTAAAAACTACGCTGTTCCGGTTGGACTGAAAATCCACCTACCCAAACATCTAAAGCGCCAACAACGATAACCCCAGGACTTTCAGGAGCTACAGCAATGGCAAGATCATAATTTCCTTGACTATTTGGATCTATATCCGTTTCAGGAATATTTCCATCCCAGATCTTAGAAAAGCTTGCGCCCTTATCAGTAGAACCCCAAACACCATCAAAATGACCATTTACTGCTCCTATTCCATAAATAAAATTTGCATCATCTGGTGAAATAGCTAACTCCAATCTTGATAAATTAGATGGTATTTCATTTGTTCCACTTCCAGCTCTTTCTTCAAAAGTTACTCCTCCATCCGTAGATAAATAAAAATTTGAACTGCCGACACTAGCAGCAATAACCATTCCGTCAGAAGAAATTTTCACATCTTCACAAAAAGTCCCCGGTAAACCTGTTGCTGTTGGTAAAAACCCGGTTCCTTCAACATATTCCTGTAAGCCTACATTAGAAGCAACCCATAATTTATTATCAGATAAAGGGTCTGCAGCTAACTCATCTATAATTGCATAATCTGCACCCCATGGCGCAGAAGATCCTTGAATATCAGGTTTTATAGGATTTCCATTATTATCCAATGCCCAATCCCATGTATCTCCATTATCTGTCGATACGAAAAGACCTCCACCAACCATTCGTTGATTAAAATCTCCAAATTCATGTGAACTTCCAGTACCAATGTAGATATGACCATTTCCTAAAACAACCATAGAAGTGATGGTATAATTTTGATCAAATCCCGTCATCCTTTCCCACGTGTTTCCTTGGTTAGTAGATTTAAATAATCCACCAGTAACACTTCCTGCAAACATCAGGTTATCTTCAATTATTAATATAGAACGAGTTCTTCCTCCAATATTATCAGGACCCATCTCATCCCATTCCAGCCCTAAGGTAGAATTTGATTTTTCAATACGATATTCCTTTTCTTTTTCTCTTATGTTTAAATAAGCTCCATAATCGATTTCTCCAGTTTCTGGATTCGCTCTCATTAATTTATAAAATTCGGCAGCGCCTTGATAACCATGAATAGGATTGTCAGAATTTCTTGGAGTATATTGCTTTCCATTAACATTGAAAAATGCTATTCCGGCAATAAATAAAGAAAAGGATAGAAACAGTAAAGGTCTCTTTTTCATAGAATTAGATTATTAAATAATTTCGCAACAACAATAATGAGTTTATTGAACCCACTAATTGGGACACAATCTACAATAATTAAATAAATAGCTCAAAAATATTTTTACAAAAAATAATGAATTGCTACAATTCCAACCCTTACAATTAAAGATCGAATATATGTTTTTCAGCGTG
>JAHECK010000124.1 GCA_024641785.1 Flavobacteriales bacterium
TTATTACGGAGCAGATCCCAAATATTCAAGAAGGTCAGCGTATTATCCCGGTAAAGTAAGAATATGAAAAAACTAATCGCCTTTTTTATACAAAATCCACTTTGGGCTAATTCATTAATTTTATTAACGGCCTTATTTGGGTTTCTGAGTATGTTTAGTTTGGGGACTTCCTTTTTCCCGGAACTAACACCCAAACAGATCTATGTTAGTGTATTTTATCCCGGAGCATCTCCTGTTGAGATGGAAGAAGGGATCACGATTAAAATTGAAGAAGCATTAAGGGGAATAAATGAAATTGATGAGCTTCAGTCCAATTCGGTCGAAAACATGGCTACCATCACTATTATCGCTTATCAGGGAAGTGATATGGATAATTTGCTATCAGAAGTAAAAAATGCAGTGGATGGAATTAGTTCCTTTCCGGCAGGCGCTGAAAAACCGATCGTATTTAAGCAGAAATCGAATCCAATGTCGGAAAATGCGGCCTATATTTCTATTAGCGGAGATGTGGATAAATTCACGCTTAAAAAGTATGCTGAAGAATTTGAAGATCAATTATTATTTAGTGATGATGTATCTCAGGTAAGTATTAGTGGACTTCCTGATCTGGAGATCTCTATCGAAGTGAATGAAGATGAATTGCAGCGATATAATCTCAGGATAGACGATTTAGTTACTGCAATCAGAGCCAATAACCGTGATATTTCAGGAGGAAATATTAAAGCTCAGGATGAAGAATTGATCATTAGGGCACGTGCAAAATCGATCGATCCGCATATTATCGAAATGATCCCACTTCGTACAGGCGAGCAAGGAAGCTTTATTTCTATTGGGGATGTGGCTAAAGTGAGTCTGCAATTTGCAGAGTCCCCAATTAAATCCTCATTAAATGGTAAAAATTCGGTAGTGTTAACCGTTAAAAAACTACCTTCTGAAGACCTAAAAGACATAAGTGAGACCACCTTAAAAGAGTTGGCAATATTCAATGAAGAGCATGATGATGTTGAAATGAAAACAATGTTTATGTTTTCTACTCTTCTGAACCAAAGGATAGCGCTTTTATCACGCAATGGATTGATAGGATTAATATTGGTGTTGATTACCCTTGGATTATTCTTGAATATCAGGTTATCGGGTTGGGTTGCTTTTGGGATTCCATTTTCATTTCTTGGAATGTTTATGATCGGATATATGAATGGGATCACTATTAATATGATCTCATTATTCGGTATGATCCTCGTAGTTGGAATTTTAGTAGATGATGGGATCGTGATCGCTGAGAATATTTATGCCCATTTCGAACGTGGTAAGCATCCTTTTCAGGCAGCATACGATGGAACAGTCGAAGTAGCCTCAGCAGTTTTTACTTCTGTATTAACCACTATTGTGGCATTTTCCGTGCTCTTTTTTATTGAAGGAATGGAGATGATGGCAGAAATGGCTTTTGTTGTAATTGTGGCTCTTGCTTTCTCCCTTATTGAAGCATTTTTAATTTTACCAACCCACTTAGCTAATGAAAAAGTACTAAAGGAAAGTAGTACAGGAATAGGTCATAAAATCCGTACTTTCTTAGATAAATTGATCATTACCATAAGGGATGATTATTATGGTTTTGTTTTAAAATGGCTTATCAAGCATCCAAGATATACAGTTGTTATTCCTTTTGCATTTATGTTTATCGTGGCCATGTTACTTTTTTCCAATGTGATTCGAACGACCTTTTTTCCTTCGATTCCTTTTGATGATTTTAGTGTGGAGATCGCTTTTGTACCGGGAGAACGCGAAGCTATTACTGAAGGATATTTAAAAGAATTTGAGCGAAAGATCTGGGAGGTAAGTGATGAATTATATGAAGAATATGGTGATAGTTTAATTAGCTATACTTCTTTAACTGTGGGAATGGCAAACCAATTGGGAGAAAATGGAGGGCATGCCGGTCAGATCAGAGTTAACCTTGATGTAGAAGGAAAGGAGATCAGTAGTTTTGAGATCGCAGATAGGGTAAGACAAAAAATAGGACCCATTCCGGAAGCAAATAAATTTCTTGTTGGTGGAGGAAATCGATGGGGGAAACCGGTTTCTATCTCTGTATCGGGTCGGGATAATCGAAAAATTAAAGCTGCAACCAAATATTTGGTTGAAGAGCTTAATAAATCCAGTGAATTAAAAGACGTTACCGATAATGGTGGAATTGGTAAAAGAGAAGTTCAGTTAACCTTAAAACCGGATGCTTATCTTTTAGGTTTAAACACGGGACTCATCATGGATCAAATTCGACAAGGTTTTTTCGGTTCTGAAGTTCAGCGTTTAATTATTGGAAGAGATGAGGTAAGAGTTTGGGTTCGTTATCCATTAGAGGATAGAATGAGCATGGGATTGCTGGAAGATATGCGTATTAAAACACCTGCAGGTTTATCGGTTCCTTTAAAAGAGGTCGCAGATTATACTCTGGAACGAGGGGAAGTAAGTATTCGCCACTATGACGGAAAGCGTGAGATACTGATTGAAGGAGATCTGATAGATCCCTATGGATCAGTTCCGGATATATTGCAAGGTGTAAAGAAAGATATCGTACCTCAGTTAGAAGCTAATTTTCCAGGAGTGGAAGTGAGTTTTCGAGGACAACAACGTAATGCGGATAAATCGAGTAAGTCGGGAGGGATGTTTGCTATTATCGCAATATTCATCATGTTTATGATTATCGCTCTTAATTTCAATTCTGTTTACCAGGCATTTTTAATTGTTTTCATGCTACCACTAGGAATTTTTGGTGCAATACTCGGACATGGGATCGAAAACCTTCAAGTTTCGATGTTAAGTGCCTGGGGTATTATTGCACTATTAGGAATTCTTGTCAATGATGCTGTTGTTTATTTGGATACCTATAATCGAAATTTGAAAGAAGGAATGGAAGTTGTCGATGCAATTTATGATGCCGGAATACGACGTTTCAGACCTATTATCTTAACTTCGATTACAACCATTGCAGGACTTTACCCTTTAATTTTAGAAAATTCCTTTCAAGCACAATTTTTAATTCCTATGGCAACTTCGGTAGCGTATGGAGTTCTCTTTGGGACTTTCTTTATTCTGATGTTCTTCCCGGTTGTCGTGTTAATAATGAATGATCTGAGAAGGTCGATCTATTGGTTATGGCATGGGGAAAAAATAAGCCGATTGGAAACGGAGCCAGTAATAAAAAGACAAAAGAAAATTAAAAAAATTGACTTATAAGAATGAAAAAATTTATTTTATTCATTGTAATTAGCTTATCTGTATTTCATTCAAATGCACAAGCTCCAATTAGTATTGGAGATGCAATTGAATTAGCTCTTGAAAATAATTTTCAAGTTTTGATCGCTGAAAAAAATGTTGAGATCGCTGCAAATAATTTTAGCAGAGGGCAAGCAGGGTTTTATCCCAGTATTACTTTTCGTTTGAATAATTCAAACATCTTAACAGATAATAATGATCCGAGTTCATTTATAAATGGAATATACTCTGCAAATCGGGTTACTCCAACGATCGACATGCAATGGGTTTTATTCGATGGTTTAAAAATTCAGGCAAATTATGAGCAATTGAGAAGCTTGTCCGAATTAAGCGAAGGAAATGAAATTGTATTGCTTCAAAGTACCATACAAGGAGTAATTATCTCCTATTATACTATTCTATTAAATAAGGAACGATTAAAAAATGATCGCATCGTTTTGCAACTCTCTAAAGATCGCTATACTTATTTTGAAAATAGAAAAAATCTTGGAGCGGCGGTAACTTTTGATCTGGTTCAAGCTAAAAATGCAATGTTAAACGATAGTACCGCAGTGATCGCACAACGACTGGAACTGAGCAAGTCAATCCGACAATTAAATCGTTTGATGGTAGTGGATATTGAAAGTCAATGGCTTTTCTCAGATAGTTTAATCGCTGTACCGGCACCTTATGAATACAATGTATTAAAAGAATCGATGATGAGCTCGAATGCAAATCTAAGGGTTCAATATGTAAATCAGGAGTTGAAGAACATTGCTTTAAAGCAAAATAAAGCAGGACTCTATCCCAGTTTGACATTCAATCCAGGAGCAAGTTTTACTTATAGCCATTTTGATGGCACGCTTCCAAGTGGGGACGATGTAATTACCGATGGGTCAACCACAAATTACTATGCCAACCTTGCCCTGAGTTTTAATTTATATAATGGGGGGAAAACCAGAAGAACTATTAAAAATGCCAGAGTGGATATTGAGATCGCTCAACTATCTACCGAAGATTTAAAACAATCTTTAGAGGTTGAATTAGCCAATCAGTTCAATACCTGGCAAACCATGTTGGAAGCTTTGATCATTGCCAGAGAGAATCTTGAAAGCGCACAGTTAAATATCCAGATCGCTGAAGAAAAATATCGAAATGGGAATATCACTTCTTTCGAATTCAGAGATGTTCAAAAGACCTTTTTAATTGTTTCTCAAACAAAACTTCAAGCAGAGTTCAATGTGATCGCTTCTCAAACAGATCTATTGAGATTATCGGGGAATATTCTGAGAGAGATAGCGCAGTAAGTTTAAGCTACTTTACTTCTAATATTTGGCTTCTGTCTTCCAGCCTTCTCATTTAGAATATTTTTTTGAACTTCCAACTTCCAACTTTTACCTATCTTTGAAACAATGACTCAAACAGCCTCAATTCCTAGTCCGGCGACCATAAAATTGCGGATCGAATATTCCTATCTCGTCCTTTCTGGTTTATTTGTCGCTTTTTTGATCGTTTGTAATTTGATCGCTAATAAATTTGTATCTGTTGATCTTGGCTTTTTAGGTTTTTCTAATCCATTTATTTTATCAGCCGGAGTTTTACCCTACCCTCTGACTTTTCTTATAACTGATGTATTAAGTGAGTTTTATGGTAAAAAAAGAACGAATAATGTTATTATCACGGGTTTTATCGCTTCTTTTTTGATTTTAGGGGTTTTGCTTCTCGGAAGTTTATTTAATAGTATCGATGGAAGTCCGGTAGATGATGCAACCTACAATATGGTTTTTAAAAACTCATGGAGAGTGATGGGAGCATCCATGGTAGCTTATTTAGCAGCGCAGTTTGTAGATGTTAAATTATTTCATTTCTGGAAGGGGTTAACCAATGGGAAACACTTATGGCTTCGGAATAATGGATCTACTATTTTATCTCAATTTGTAGACACTGCATTAGTGGTATCTGTTTTATTTATCGGTGTAAAATCTTTTGATGAGATCCGATCAATGGTTTTCGACGGATGGTTATTTAAAGCCCTGATCGCATTGCTGGATACTCCGATCTTTTATTTGCTTGTATTTATGGGTAAGCGATTTTTTAATCTTCGTTCGGGGGAAGAACTTGCTCCATAGAAAACTTGAAAAGTTTCAATACTATTTTAAATTCTTCAGGAAGAGGAGCAGTGATCTTAATTATTTCCCCAGTTCCCGGATGTGTAAGTTCCATTTTATAAGCATGCAGCAATAGATTCTCACAATCCAGTTGTTCCTTCATATAGTGATTGTAATGTCGGTCACCATAACGAACATCACCTATTATTGGATGACGAAGATGAGCCAAATGCCTGCGGATCTGATGCATTCTACCTGTTATCGGTTTCACTTCCAATAAAGAGAACCGCGATTGCGGATATTTACTTATTTCAATAGCTACCGTTTGTTGTTGAAGGCTTTTATAATGTGTCAAGGATTTTTGAAGTTTTCCTTCCCCTTCTTTTTTAAGTTCCTTATCGATACTGCCTTCTGATTCTGTAAAACCACGAACCAAGCAGAGATAAGTCTTATTCACTTTATTTTCACTAAAAAGGATTGAAATTTCTTTTGCGATCTCCTTGTCCTTTGCAAATAATAGCAATCCGGAAGTAGGTCTGTCGAGCCGGTGAACCGTATGAAGATTTAAATAACCTAATTTCTCAAGCTCCTTCGTTGCAAACCAATGACAATTTTTAGCCAATAGGGTTGGATAAACCATCATTTTGTTTGGTTTATTTACGATCACGAGAGAGTCATCTTCGTACAGGATCTGCATATTTGAAGCTAAGTTTTTGCAAATAAAATGAAAATTTAGCTGGAAGAGACTAAGTCTTGTTGAGGTTGATCTTTGAAAGGTCTTTATTTATTATTTCATTTAACAAGTTTATACTAATATTGAAATAGTTTTTAAAGCCTAATAAATTTAGCATGATTAAAACGATCTGTATCTATTGCGCTTCGAGCAATGAAATTGCTTCTCAATACTTTGAAGATGCGAAGAAAATAGCAAAAATTATTGTTGATCGTCAAATTATTACGGTGTACGGTGGTGGATCATCAGGATTGATGGGATGTATAGCTGATGAAGTAATTAAAAGGGAAGGGGAGATCATTGGGATCATGCCAAATTTTATGAAGGCCATCGAGTGGGATCATAAGGGAGTCTACAATTTTCATTTTGTAGAGGATATGGCAGCCAGAAAAAAGAAATTCATCGATTCTTCAGATGCCTTATTGGCCTTGCCCGGAGGGAGTGGAACCATAGAAGAATTAATGGAGGCCATTACCTTAAAACGATTAAAACTACATGACCTGCCTATTTTTATTTTAAATAGTCATGGTTATTATGATCCTTTAATTGAAATGCTAAATAAGACGATAGATGAAAAGTTCATGAATGGAAGTGATAAAAATTTGTGGACCGTGATAAATGAACCTGATGATCTTATTTTTTATCTCGATTAGATAAACCCAATTCAAATTTAAAACTTCACTTGAATTTCTATATTTGTCATTCATAAATAGAGCACTATGTCAAACGGATTATTAAAAGGAAAAAGAGGGATCATTTTTGGAGCCCTTAATAATATGTCTATTGCCTGGAAAGTGGCTGAAATTGCACATGCAGAAGGAGCAGAATTTGTATTAACAAATGCACCTATTGCAATGCGAATGGGCGAGATAAATGAATTAGCTGAGAAAACTAATTCTAAAGTGATTGCTGCAGATGCTACTTCTGAAGAGGATCTTGCTAATCTCATTTCACAAGCACAAGAAATTTTAGGTGGAAAACTCGATTTTATTTTACATTCTATCGGGATGTCACCAAACGTAAGAAAAGGAAAACACTATACAGATACCAATTATGATTGGTACCATAAAACAATGGATATCTCTGCTATATCTTTGCATAAGGTGCTAAGTATAGCTTATAATAGCAATGCCATGAGTGACTGGGGTTCTGTTGTAGCCTTAAGTTATATTGCAGCACAGCGAGTATTCCCAGATTATAATGATATGGCTGATGCGAAGGCCCTTCTTGAATCGATCACTCGAAATTTTGGTTATCAGTTCGGAAAGAAAAACAAAGTGCGTGTAAATACCATTTCTCAATCACCAACCATGACCACAGCAGGAAGTGGAGTGAAAGGCTTTTCCGAATTTGTATCTTTTGCTGAGGAGATGAGTCCTTTAGGGAATGCATCAGCAGAAGCATGTGCAAACTACTGCGTTACCTTGTTCTCAGACTTTACAAAATATGTTACCATGCAAAATCTTTTCCATGATGGAGGATTTTCATACACAGGCGTGAGCCAGGAAGTGATCAATAAGTTTGCAAAATAAATACTTTGAAGCAATAGATAGCGTGTATGTCTTGAGCTAAGACAGTAAATATTTAGTATCCTCTTGCTTTACCGATAGCTAACAGGACTCACACTGATGCTCATTAAATTTACCAGCCGATATTCGTATCGGCTTTTTTTATTTCTTTTTTTTTTCTTCACCGCTGCAACCTTTCCATTTTGTCTTGTCTTTTAATTAGAAAACAAAAATTTAAAACTAAAAAAACTAAAAAAATGAAAAATTCAGTTAAAATTTTACTAGCAGCAATCATACTTACAGCAAGTGCTTGTACAAAAGATCATCAAAATGGAGGAAATACGGTAAGGGTAGAAAGACAAATCGATACCAACTATACTCAATTATCTATCGAAGGGGCATTCAATCTTCAACTTGTTTCAGATGAAGACTATGACATTAAAATTGTATGTCCTGAAAAATTACTTCAATATATCACAACAGATGTAGTGAATGGAAAACTTACCATCAGTGAAAAATCAAATCATATACAATCAAATGGACCAAGAACGATTTATGTAAATAAATCAGTTTTGAATGTATTACGTAATGATGGTAGCGGAAATGTTTCCGGCCAGCTCGCATTTTCAGAATTTCTGGACATTGAGAATAATGGGTCAGGAAATTTTGATCTGGCTGCATCAACAGAAGATCATATTTATATTGATAATGAAGGTTCCGGAAATATTAACATAGATGGAAATAGTTCCAAGATAATCATTGATATCAATGGTTCCGGAAATGTAAATGCACAATATCTTTATACAGAAATAGGGGATGTAACCATTAATGGAAGTGGAAATGTGACGGTTAATTCTTCTGAATCTTTAATGGTAAATATCAATGGAAGTGGAAATGTGCAATACGTTGGTAATCCATCATTATCAGTAAATATTACCGGAAGTGGACAAGTATTAGCTCTTTAATTTTATTAGCCAAAGCA
>JAHECK010000025.1 GCA_024641785.1 Flavobacteriales bacterium
TTGTTTCGGTAATTCTTAGTTTCCGGGGCAGCGATGATCGGATTCCAATCCTTAACCTCCAAATGTCCTAAACGAGTAAACTGATCGATTACCTGCTGCTCTTTATATTTTAATTGAAATTCATACTTCATATTTTGCCATTTGCAACCTCCGCAAACTCCAAAATGAATACAAAACGGTTCACTTCTTTCAGCACTTAATTCATTTATAGAAACAACCTTGGCTTCTAAATAACTTTTCCGCTTTTTAGTAACCTGAACATTCACTAAATCTCCCGGTACAGCACCTGTGACAAAAACAACTTTATCTTCATGTTTACCCAATGATTTCCCTTGCGAAGCCACTTTCTCGATTCGCAAATTTTCAATAATTACATTTGGTTTTTTCGTCCTAGCCATTCCTCAAAATTTGAGGGCAAATTTAGTCTTGTTATTTTATATATGAAGTCATAAATGGCTTTTATCATTATTTAAATTGAAATCTTCTTAAAAAATGAATGGAATGAAAAACCTCTAAAGATTAATAGCCTATCATTTAAACAATATTAACTCAGGGATTCAGTACATTTTATCTATTTTCGCATTAATCTTAGGAACTTTCTAATACTAAATAATATGGAAGAGTTGAAAACAAAAACTTCTAATAAGGCAATCGATTTAGAAAATAAGTACGGTGCACATAATTATCATCCATTACCGGTTGTTCTTGAACGAGGTGAAGGGGTCTATTTATGGGATGTTGACGGAAAAAAATATTTTGACTTTCTCTCTGCATATTCTGCAGTAAATCAAGGTCATTGTCATCCTAAGATTGTAAAAGCACTTACGGATCAGGCAAGTAAATTGACTTTAACATCAAGAGCTTTTTACAATGACTCCTTAGGTGAATACGAAAAATATATTTGCGAGTATTTTGGTTTTGACAAAGTACTTCCTATGAATAGCGGGGCGGAAGCTGTTGAAACAGCACTAAAAGTATGTCGTAAATGGGGATACGTTAAAAAAGGGATTCCTAAAAATGAAGCTAAAATTATCGTCTGTAAAAATAATTTTCACGGTCGTACCACTACTATTGTTTCTTTTAGTGATGATCCCGTTGCACATGATCATTTCGGTCCATATACACCTGGTTTTATTAGCATTCCTCATAATAATTTAAATGCTTTAGAAAAAGCCTTGGAAGATCCAAACATTGCAGGATTTTTGGTTGAACCTATTCAAGGGGAAGCAGGAGTATTTGTTCCAGATGAAGGTTATTTATCATCAGCTGCAGCAATGTGTAAAGCAAAAAATGTACTTTTTATAGCTGATGAAGTTCAAACCGGAGTCGCTCGAACCGGAAGGTTACTTGCAGTAGATTACGAAGATGTTGTTCCAGATATACTTGTTTTAGGGAAGGCGATTTCCGGAGGAGTTTATCCTGTTTCGGCAGTTTTAGCTAATGATCATATTATGGACGTAATAGGACCCGGTCAACATGGAAGTACCTTTGGAGGGAATCCGATTGCAGCAAAGGTGGCTATTGCAGCTTTACAAGTGGTGAAAGAAGAGAAATTAGCAGAGAGTGCTTTCTACCTTGGAAATATATTTAGAACCGCTTTAGGAGAAAGGATCTCAAAACATCCTTTAGTTCGTCAGATAAGAGGTAAAGGACTATTAAACGCCTTACTAATAAATGATACTGAGGATTCTTCAACAGCCTGGGATATTTGTTTGAAGTTAAGAGATAATGGACTTCTGGCTAAACCTACACATGGTAATATTATTCGATTCGCTCCACCATTAGTCATGAGTGAAGAACAAATTCTTGAATGTGTTGATATTATCTGTAATACCATTAAAGAATTCCAAGTTGAGAAAAAGTAATAGCTAACTGAGCGTTTAATCCGTTCTCACATCTTTTGTTTAAGTGAATATGAAAGTAGTTTTTCTGGATCGTGATGGTATTATTAACGTTGAAAGAGGGGAGTATACCTTTAAAATAGAGGATTTAAAAATAGTACCTGATCTTCTTGAGTCTGCATTGCTTTTTTATAATGCAGGTTATAAATTTATCATAATTTCAAATCAGGGTGGAATTTCGAAAGGAATTTATTCAAAAAAAGAAGTCCTTCAAATAGACAACATTTTACGTAAAACTTTCGTAGAAAAAGGAATGGAAATACTGGATAGTTTTTATTGTCCGCATTATGATGGGATTGAAAACTGTTTGTGCAGAAAGCCAAAAAGTTTAATGCTTGAAAAAGCACTGGCTAAATATGATATTCAAAATGAAGACACACTTTTTATTGGGGATAGTGAGCGCGATAGAAAAGCAGGAGAGTCTTTGTCTATTAAAAGTTATTTGGTAAAGGCGAATAGTTCTATTTTAAAGCTCAGTAATTTATTATTAAATGAGTAAATTAAATTATAACGGAAAGCTAATAAGTGAAAGTGATGCCCCTTCTTTTTATAGATCAAGGGCTTTTAGGTATGGAGATGGTTTATTTGAGACAATTAGAGTAATAAATGGTAAACCCGTTTTCCTAGAAAATCATATAGATCGCCTAAATAAAGGTTTGGCTGTTTTTCAGATTACTCAACCTGATATCCTTTTAGAAGACAATTTGGAAAAAGCTATTCTTGAACTGAGTAAAAAAAATGGAATTGAAAAAGGAGGCTATTGCAGGTTGTTTGTTTGGCGTGATTCTGAAGGAAGGTATATGCCCGAAACAGATAATTCGAGCTTCATAGTCGAAATTAATCCTTATCCAAACAATCTTTTTTTATTAAGCAGATCGGGGAAAAGCATTGATATTTATCAAGATATGCGAAAGCAGATCAATTTAACATGCCAGTTTAAGACCTTAAGTTCTCAATTAAATATTTTTGCTGCTATTCACGCCAGAAACAAAGGAGTTGATAATAATTTGGTTACCAATGAAGATGGAATGATCATAGAATCGACAAACTCTAATTTATTTATTGTAAGCAATGGAACGATCTATACACCGCCTTTAAGTGATGGGTGTGTTGGAGGAACCATGAGAATGAATGTGATCAATGCGGCTCTTGAAATTAATGTTAGAGTTTATGAGTCAAGTCTTAATCAACAACATCTTTTAATGGCGAATGAAATTTTACTGAGTAATTCAATCGTTGGGATCGAATGGGTTAACGCATTTAAACATAAACGTTATTATTCTACTGTAGCTTCAAAGCTTGTTGATCAGTTAAATAGAGATGCATTAAAACTTTAAGAAAGAGAAACTTTAATTAAAGTTAGGATCAATAGGGAAGTTAGCTAACATTGCATATTCATCTCCCATTATACGAAGAGATTGCGACCACAAATTGTCGTATTTAGTATCCATGATCTGATTGGTAGTAGCATCTGAAACGATCCAGCTTTTTTCCTTTAATTCCCATGCAAGTTGGTCTTTACCCCAGCCGGAATATCCTACGAAGAAACGAATGCTTTTAGCAGGGACTAGTCCTTGATTCATTAATTCTTTTATCTCATCAAAATCTCCTCCCATATAAATATTCTCAAACACATGTAAACTACCGGAAACTTTATCTCCTAGCGTATGCAAATAGAATACAGAATCTTTCTGAACAGGCCCGCCAATACTTACTTTTGCCTTTGTATCGACGATATCTTTGATGACATCAGATAATTTGATCTTAATATAATTATTCAATACAAATCCAAATGTTCCATGTTCATTGTGATCACAAAGAAGAATCACGGTTCTTTTAAAATGAGGATCACTTAAGAAAGGTTCTGAAATTAATAATCGACCTTTTGCCGGTGCTAATATTTTATTCTTATCTGAATCCATAAGACCTTTAGTATGCTTAACGTAAATTAGCCAAAATAGTTGTTCTATAATAACTTCTCACTTGATATTTTTAAAGTTAAAACTGTGAATTAATCATTTGATTTAAATAAAAATCTATTAATCTTGCAATCGCATATAAAAGCACTGAAACTTTGAAATATATCTTCTTATTATTAAGCATCTTTTTGTTAGTATCCTGTAATAACAACAGTGAAAATAAAGATTTGGTCCAAAAAGTTCATTTTAAGGATAAATTAGACAGTCTTCATACCGGTTTTAATAGTATCGAATTAACAAAAGAGTATATTCAATTGAATAAAGACACAATCACTCTGGTAACTTTCGGACATGTATATGCGTTGCTTTATCATGAGGATGTTTTTGATGCCTTGATTACATTAATTAACGATCAGTCTCCTGATTATGTGTGGGTTTTGGGTGACGTCGTTTACAATAATTCTGATGAGGAATGGGCATATCTTCAGGAAAAATATAAAGGAATCAATGCCAGACGATTTCATGCTGGAGGTAATCATGATATGAATTATCATTATGAACGATACTTCGGTGTCACCGATAATCAGTGGGAAGCAGAAAGTCGCTTTTTAAAGAATATTGGATACCGTTACATTACTCTGGAGGACGATTTCTCTAATTATATGATGATAAATATGAATGACTCCTTAAATAGAATAGAAGAGTATTTGAATGAAATGAAACCTCAATTGAATCCCGACAAACCTTCAATTTTATTTACCCACCATTGTGTTTGGCATAAGACAAGGAGCATTGCGGAAGATCCAAAAACATGGGTAAAGAAAAGTTTCGACCGAGATTCTATATTACCGCAGCTAAAAGAATTCGATTATTTGATTCATGGAGATTGGGCTCAAGAGTATTATTCTTCAACTTTTTCTTTTCAAGGGGTAAATCAAAATGTAATGGGAGTGGGGAATCTGAGCGAGGGGGACCCACTTTATATTACAACGATCAAGATAACAAAAGACAGTTTATGGTCTTATCCGATCTTTGTTACGATTCCTGATGCATCTACTTGGAAAGCAAAAAGTCCTTAATTTCTTAAGGACTTTTCTTAGTATTCTGTGAATTATTCATTCACAATTTCAGATTCTTTTGATTTGGGAAGTGCCTCATTTTTAAATAACACTTTAGCATCTTTGAAATCTAAAATGATCTTCGTATCAGGGGAGACCACACTGGATAAAATATCTTTCGATAACTTATTTAAGATCTCTTTTTGAATTACCCGTTTGATCGGTCGTGCACCATATTGAGGATCAAATCCAACTTCTGCGATATAATATAAAGCTCTGTCAGTCCAGCTTAATTCTATATCTGATTTTTTTAGCCTTTTAGCAACCGATTGAAGATTCAGTTCAACAATATCTTTAATATTTTCCCTACTTAACGGAGTAAACATAATAACATCATCGATGCGATTTAGAAATTCGGGACGAACATGTTTTTTCAATTCTTCAAATACCAGTTCGCTGGTTTGCTCCATGATCTCATCTTCATTCACATCATTTAAACGCTCGAATTGCTCCTGAATAATATAAGAACCAATATTCGACGTCATAATAATGATGGTATTTTTAAAATTAACCAATCGACCCTTATTGTCTGTTAGCCTTCCATCATCTAGAACTTGTAGTAGAATATTAAAAACATCCGGATGCGCTTTTTCTATCTCATCGAGAAGTACTACAGAATACGGTTTTCTTCTAACGGCTTCAGTTAATTGACCACCTTCTTCATAACCAACATAACCCGGAGGAGCACCAACTAATCTACTTACAGAATGTTTTTCCTGATATTCACTCATATCGATTCGAGTCATCGCAGTATCATCATTGAACATGAAATCACTCAATGCTTTTGCCAATTCCGTTTTACCCACTCCAGTTGTGCCCAGAAAGATAAATGACCCGATTGGTCGATTTGCATCTTGTAAGCCTGCTCTTGATCTTCTAACGGCGTCTGAAACAGCCTCAACTGCTTTGTATTGCCCAACTACTCGCTTATGCAATTCATCCTCAAGACGAAGTAATTTTTGTCTTTCGCTTTCTAACATTCGATTAACCGGAATACCGGTCAATTTCGAGATCACTTGAGCAATTTCTTCAGAATCAACTTCCTCTTTTATCATTTTACTTTTAGATTGTTCAATCGCAAGTTGTTTTTTAAGTTGATCCAACTCTTCTTGCGCTTGCTTCATCTTACCATATCTGATCTCCGCTACTTCACCATAATTCCCTTCTCTTTCAGCTCTTTCCGCTTTTGTTTTCAATTCATCACCTTGAGACTTAAGTTGTTGGATCCGATCGATCAATTCCTTCTCTGCTTTCCATTTGGCTAGATAATCCGAACGAGTATCATTTAAATTTGCCAGATCAGCATCGAGTACTTTTAACTTTTTATGATCTTTTTCCCTTTTAATGGCTTCTCTTTCTATTTCGATCTGCATGATCTTACGTTCGATTTCATCCAACTCCTCAGGCTTTGAATTCATCTCCATACGAATCTTCGAAGCTGCCTCATCGATCAGGTCGATCGCTTTATCTGGTAAAAAACGATCACTTAAATAGCGTTGAGACAATTCCACCGCTGAGATAATCGCAGAATCTTTGATGAGTACTTTATGATGCACTTCATATTTCTCTTTGATTCCTCTTAAAATTGAGATTGCATCTTCAGTAGAAGGTTCATCTACTAATACTTTTTGAAATCTGCGTTCTAGCGCTTTGTCTTTCTCAAAATATTTTTGATACTCATCTAGGGTAGTGGCACCAATAGCTCTAAGTTCACCACGTGCAAGTGCAGGCTTTAAAATATTTGCGGCATCCATTGCACCTTCTCCTTTTCCTGCTCCAACTAAGGTGTGTATTTCGTCGATAAACAAAATAATTGAACCCTCAGCTCCAATCACTTCTTTAACCACTGATTTAAGTCGCTCTTCAAATTCTCCTTTATATTTTGCTCCGGCGATCAATGCGCCCATATCAAGGGAATACACTTTTTTCGATTGCAAATTTTCAGGCACGTCTCCATTGATGATGCGATGTGCAATCCCTTCAACAATTGCTGTTTTACCAACACCCGGTTCGCCAATTAATACAGGATTATTTTTGGTTCTTCTCGATAAGATCTGAAGTACTCTGCGTATTTCATCATCTCGCCCTATTACAGGATCTAATTTCCCTTTTTCCGCTTCTAAATTCAGATTAATAGCATATTTACTTAAAGCGTTATAGGTTTCTTCCTGACTTTGAGAAGTAACGCGATCTCCTTTTCTTAGATCATGCATCGCTTGAACCAAGCCTTTACGGGTAATTCCATTATCATTCATTAATCGCGAAATCTGGTCATTACTATCCGTTAAAGCAAGTAAGAGATGTTCGATCGAAACGAATTCATCATTAAATTCCTTTAAATAAGTGAAACTTTTATTGATCGTAGTACTTAATGATCGGGACAGTTGGACATCGCCTCCACTTACGCGAGGAAAAGTATTTATGATACTCTCTAATGCTTCAGTGAATCGCTCCATATTCACCCCTAATTTTTTAAATAAAAAAGGAGTTACATTTTCATCTACTTCAAGGATACCTTTTAATAAGTGAGCATTTTCTACAATTTGCTGTCCATTACTAAGTGTAATTTGCTGTGCTTGTTGTAAGGCTTCCTGCGACTTAATTGTTAATTTATTTATATCCATAACTTTAATTCTTTACAAAGGCTTATTACAATTAATAAACCATTCGGAATTCTCTTAAAGATACAGAAAAAATGGCAGGTTTGAAAGAATCAAAGCTGCCATTATTGCAATTTTAAAATGCTGATATTTATATAACTACATATATTACTTCAATTTATAGTTTAAGCAAAAGATGTATGCATTTAATACTTATTCACTTGGAGAATATTCCTTTACAAGCTGATCAATTTTACCAAAAATAGAATGACCATTTTTGTCTTTCATTTCAATTTGTATATGGTCCCCAAATTTCATAAATGGGGTAGAAGCTTTTCCATCTTTAATAATTTCAAGGCATCTCACCTCTGCTAAGCAACTCGATCCATTTGGACTTCCCTGATTCGCTACGGTACCGGATCCAATGACTGTACCTGCCATTAATGATCGTGACTTAGCAGCATGTGCGATCAACTGACCAAAATCGAAAGTCATATCAACTCCTGCATTGGGCGAACCAATTAATTGTCCATTCAGAATAGAAATTAAAGGCAGATGTAACTTTGCATCTTTCCATTGACCATCCAGTTCATCCGGTGTTACGGCAACAGGAGTAAAACTTGTCCATGGCTTGGATTGGTAAAATCCAAATTGTTTTCCTAATTCTCCGGGTATTAAATTTCGAAGAGAAACATCATTTACTAAAGCGATCAATTTAATGTGTTTTCGCGCATTTTCAGGACTGATTCCTGCTGGAACATCATCCGTAATTACAACTACTTCAGATTCGAAATCAATTCCCCATTCTTCTTTCTCGATCAGGATATCATCTTTGGCACCAATAAAAGCATCAGATGCACCCATATACATTAATGGATCCGTCCAAAAAGATTCGGGTAATTCTGCACCGCGGGCCTTTCGTACAAGCTCTACATGGGTTACATAGGCACTTCCGTCGGCCCAATGGTAGGAGCGAGGGATAGGAGCCATTGTCATCGAAGAATTAAAATCGATCGTATTAGTAAGAGAACCGGAATTTAATTCTTTATAGATCTTTTCGAGAACAGGAGATATTTCTTTCCAGTTATCCAAAGCTTCTTGCATCGTCCTGGCAATATCTTTAACGACAACAGCTTTAGATAGATTTTTGCTTACTACAACTAATTGGCCGTCTCGTGTTGAATTTTTAATCGTTGCTAATTTCATTATTAATTATTTCTTAATTATAAGTTGAGTATATCTATTTCCATCACTATCAGTAAGTTGAAGCATATAACTTCCTTTCGATAAATTAGATGGTATGCGAATGTTTGCTAAATCATCATTTTCAATTCGTTTTGACCAAAGCATCTTACCTGATAATGAGTAAAATTTAAGTTCACTAACCTTTTGTTTAAACCCACTAATACTAAATTCATCAATAAATGGGTTAGGGGAGATCAAAAATTTCGAATCCTGTTTTTCTTCAATTTCCAGGTAAGTCAAGTCGACCTCATTACTTTGTATAAAACAATCATATTCATTTTCTACGATACAATAATAGCTGCCAAATTCAACAGGAATATAGAAATCTTCATTTGAATTCTCAATAGCTTCCCCGTTTAAAAACCAATGATAATTCACTCCATTACTAACGATTAAGCTATCATTACTATAATATAGATTTGGTATTTGACTGTGACAGGGATCTTCAATTTTATAAATGATCCCATTGGATTTAGCGAGATACATTTCGCCATTGTCATCTTGTCCAAAGGCGGTAAAACCAAATCCATTTGTTCCGAAATCATAGCTTTCAATATCGCCGTTTTCCATTCTTCGAATACCAAATAAATAGCCACTGCAATAATCGATTCCTAGATAAACACCATTTAACAATTCAGAATCATACCCCCTATAAACAAATCCACCTGTAATAGAGCAATTATTGCCGCTATGATCATACTCAAAGATGGGGAAATCATAATTAGAAGCAGCATCACAGCCATTGGTATTAAAAGGATGTAAGCCTTCATAACAGCGCCATCCCCAATTTTGACCCCCGGTAGAAGATGCTTCTTGAAAATCGACTTCTTCATAATCGTATTGTCCAACATCTCCGATCCAAAGATCGCCTGTTTCCATATCAAAACTAAAACGCCATGGATTTCTCATTCCTAAGGCCCAGATCTCGTCTAAAGTATCGCTTTCATTAACAAAGGGATTATCAGATGGGATAGAAAAAGAATCGGCTGTGACATCAATGCGGAGTAACTTACCTAGTAATTCCAATGGATCTTGTGAACGATCGCCCGGATCACCGGCAGAACCTCCATCCCCCATGCCAATATATAAGTAACCGTCAGGTCCAAATTTTATTTGTCCCCCGTTATGATTACTAAAAGGTTGATTAATTGTCAGCAAAACATTTCCTGTGCTAGGATCACCCATAAGACTATCATCGTATGTTTGGTACGAAGCGATAATAGTATTTCCGGAATTATTAATGTAATTGACATAAAAAGTTCTATTCATTTCAAAGCCCGGGTCGAATGCTAAACCAAGCAAGCCTTTTTCATTTGAGAACTGAACTATACTCGTGATATTTAGAAAAGGATCAGAAAGTTCTGTTCCTTCAACGGCCATGTTTATTATCCCATCCTGATCCACTATGAACATGGTATCATTGTAAAAAACAATATCTACCGGATTAGAAAGACCTGTCATATAGCTTTCAATATTTACATCTAGGGGAGTAGGTTCAACTTGTGCAAAGGATGATTCTGAAATAAATATTAAAAGATAAAGTAGAAACAGTTTTTTAATCATTTTATAATTTTTTAGATAGAAAACTAAATTAAATAAAAAGGCCAGCAATTGCCGGCCTTTTCTATATTAAAATAGTATTTGACTATTGCCATTTAGTTATTCCTTCGCCTTCATACTCACCACGAGAAAGTTTTTCCTGGATAGTTTTAAAGGTTTTTATTGTATACTCAACATCTTCCATTGTATGGATAGCAGTCGGAATTAATCGAAGCATAATCACATCTTTTGGAACAACTGGATACACAACGATTGAACAGAAAATATTATATTTTTCTCTTAGTTCCAAGGTGATGTTTGTAGCTTCACCAAGACTTCCTTTTAAGATAACCGGGGTAACCTGAGTGTTTGTCTCTCCAAGGTTAAAACCTGCATCTCTCAATCCTTTTTGAAGCGCATTGGCGATTTTCCATAAGTTTTCTCTTAGTTCGGGTTTCGTTCTAAGCAACTCTAGTCTTTTTAAAGCACCAATTACCAAAGGCATTGGTAGTGATTTTGCAAATGTTTGTGATCTTAAATTGTATCTTAAATAATCGATCACATTTTCATCTCCCGAAAGAAAAGCACCTATAGAAGCCATTGATTTAGCAAATGTTCCGAAATAGATATCGATTTGATCATGCACTCCTTGTTCTTCTCCGGTACCCATACCGGTAGCCCCGATGGTTCCAAAACCATGAGCATCATCAACAAAAAGTCTGAACTCAAATTTATCTTTTAGCTTAAGGATCCCTTTTAGATCTCCCTGATCACCTGCCATTCCAAATACACCTTCTGTGATCACTAAAATACCACCACCAGATTTTTCAGTTAGTCTAGTTGCTCTTTCCAATTGTTTTTCAAGGTTCTCAAGATTATTATGAGGAAAAACAAATCGTTTGCCTTGATGAAGTCTAACGCCATCTAAAATACATGCATGAGATTCGCTATCATATACAATTACATCATGTCGATCAACAAGAGCGTCAATAGCAGACAGCATTCCCTGATAACCAAAATTTAAAAGATAAGTATCTTCTTTTTGCATGAAACTAGAAAGTTCATTTTCTAATTGTTCATGATACTTTGTCTGTCCGGTCATCATTCGCGCACCCATTGGATATGCTAAGCCCCATTCTGCTGCAGCATCTGCATCAGCCTTTCTAACTTCAGGATGATTTGCCAATCCTAAGTAATTATTCACACTCCAAACGAGCATTTCTTTTCCACGAAACATCATGTGATTAGAAATTTCACCTTCCAATTTCGGAAATATAAAATAACCCTGAGCGGCCTTACTGTGCTGACCTAGGGGGCCACGATTTTTTTTAATTTTCTCAAAAATATCCACCTATATTATTTTTAAAATTTGGCTGCGAAATTAGAACTAATTAATGAGAGGAAAAAATATTGAATGAAAGCTTTCCACATCTAAGCGTTAATTAGTTATGTGATTTATTATACGATAATTAAGAATTCGAATCCTTATTTTCGCTGCTTTAAAATTCAAATTATAAAATGCACAAAATATTATCTCTTTTACTAAGTTCATTTATCGTCCTTTCAGCTAATGCACAAGTTAAGGATAGCACTAATTATTATATCTATAAAGATGTTCAGGAACAGCTTAAACCTGGAAAAAAAGCTTTAAATTTTAACTATATAAATGATAAGGGTGAATATGTGACACTTCAGTCATTTAAAGGAAAAGTGGTGTTTATTGATTTTTGGGCATCCTACTGTTCTTATTGTGTTAGTCAAATTCCGGAGATCACAAAATTACAGAAGAAGTACCCTCAGATAGCGGTAGTTCGAATTTCAGTCGATGAAAAGGAAGCTGCCTGGAAAGGAGCAAGTAGTCGACATAAGTTAGATGGTTATAATTTATGGGCAAAAGGAATGAGTTATCCGGCGGATAAGTATACGCTTGATCTTTTTTATTTCGACGCAAATAAAAAAAATAATACCCCGGCAAGTTTTGAACTTTCTAATCCTATTCCGGGTTATGTTCTTATCGATCAAAAAGGGAATATAGTGGAGAATTTGGCACCTGAACCCGGGACTGAAGATCTGGATAAATTGATACTTCAATTACTAGATTAAACAATCTATAATTTCATTTCACGTTATTACCATATTATCTCTCGCTTTATATTATATTTGCACGATTTTTAAGAATGGACTTTTATCGCAAACTACATATTCAGACTTTTACAGTTCTGTTACTTTTAGCTTTCGTTTCGTGTAAGAACAGTTATAATCGTGTACTAAAAAGTACGGATCCTGACATGAAGTATAATAAAGCTATGGAGTATTATGACGCGAAACGTTACAAAATGGCAGCACCTTTATTCGAAGAGCTGATTTCATTATATCGTGGAACGACAAAAAGCGAAAAGATCTATTTTTATTATGCCTATAGTAATTACTATATGTCAAACTTTATTCTTTCAGGATATTATTTTTCAAATTTCGCCAAAACTTATCCTAATAGTGAATTTACAGAAGAAGCCCTATTTATGAGTGCCTATTCTGATTATAAGAGTTCTCCGACATATACCTTAGATCAAGAGGATACTTACAGAGCATTAACTAATCTTGATCTTTTTCTAGATACTTATCCTCTTTCTCCCTTAAAAGATTCATGCAATACCATTATCTTTAAGCTGAGAGCAAAGCTTGAAAAGAAAGCATTTGAAAGCGCTTTTCTGTATTTTCAGACTATGGAATACCAGGCAGCACTTATTGCTTTTAAGGAAGTGCTAAAAGATTTTCCTGAATCGGTTTATAAAGAAGATGTGTTATATTGGATGTTAGTTACTAATTATGAGGTAGCTACTAAAAGTGTAAAAAGTAAAAAGAAGGAGCGCTTCGAAGATACTATCAATTCTTATTATAAATTTGTGGATTCATATCCTCAGAGTAGAAAAATTAATCAGGCCGAAAAATACTTTAAGAATACAATTAAACATTTAGAGAATCTTAATTCATAAATATGCCAGTAAATTTCAAAACCTCAGACGCTGCAAGAACTACAATCACCAGAGACACGGTGGAATTAGAACAAGTAACAAGCAACATTTACGAAAGTGTTGTTGTTATAAGCAAAAGATCTGAACAGATTAATGCAGAATTAGTAGAAGAACTAACTAGGAAATTAGAGGAGTTTTCTTCAACTACTGATAATTTAGAAGAGATTTTCGAAAACAGAGAACAGATTGAAATTTCTCGTTTTTACGAAAAACTTCCAAAACCAAATGCAATTGCGATCAAAGAATTGTTAGATGATAAAATCTATATCCGTAGAATGGATGAAGAAAATGAACTAGGTAGTAAATCTGGTAAGAAAGCATAAAACATGTTCTATAATGCACTTAAATGGTAAAAAGATTCTTCTTGGAGTTACAGGCAGTATAGCTGCTTACAAAAGTGCATTCTTAATACGTTTACTTATTAAAGCGGGAGCCGATGTCAAAGTAATTATGACAGATGCTGCCGCTTCTTTTATTTCCCCGCTTACACTTTCTGTTTTAAGTAAAAATCCGGTTTACTCCGATTTTAGTAAAAGCGATGGAAGTGGAGAGTGGAATAATCATGTAGAATTTGGTATATGGGCGGATATTATGATCATTGCGCCTGCAACTGCGAATACCTTAGCAAAAATGGCTAATGGAATTTGTGATAATTTATTGTTAGCCACATACTTATCTGCTCGATGTCCGGTTTATTTTGCACCCGCAATGGACCTGGATATGTATATTCATCCATCTACTACTCGAAATATTCAACGATTAATTGAATACGGGAATCATATTATTCATCCGGAAGATGGCGAATTAGCAAGTGGATTGGTTGGTGAAGGCAGAATGGCAGAGCCTGAGCATATTGTTCAGGAAATATATCGATCTCTCAATGGTTCAAATGATTTTTCAGGTAAATTTTTTCTCGTCACTGCTGGACCCACTTTTGAAGCGATTGACCCTGTTCGATATATAGGAAATCGTTCATCAGGTAAAATGGGGTTTGAAATAGCAGAAGCGATTGCAAATAATGGGGGAGAAGTGATTCTTATTAGCGGACCAAGCAGGTTAAGAACAAATCATCCCAATATCCGAATGCATTTTGTTGAAAATGCAGCAGAAATGTATCAATTATCTTTAGAACATTTTAGTGATGTTGATGTTGCGATTCTAAGTGCTGCCGTTGCTGATTATCGTCCTGTAAAATCAAGCGATAGTAAAATAAAGAAAAAGGACCACGATCTAATTTTACACCTGGAAGCAACACAAGATATATTAGCTAGTTTAGGTAAAATCAAAGAAGACCAGTTATTGATCGGTTTTGCATTAGAAACGGATAATGAGATCCCAAATGCACGAAAAAAATTGAAGAATAAAAATGCTGATTTGATTATTCTCAATTCGTTAAATGACAAAGGAGCCGGATTTGATCACGATACAAATAAAATCTACTTTGTTGAAAAAGATTCTGAGACAGAATTTGATTTGATGCAAAAATCTGAAGTAGCAAATATTATAGTAAATAAAATTAAAGAACTTATTTAATTGAAGATTAAATTTTTTATGAATATTCGAATACTCATTATCTTATTCTTATTTGCTTTTTCTTTAGGAAATAATCTTGCAGCACAGGAACTTAATTGTCAGGTTCAAATTAATTCTTCTCAGATCCAGGGAAGTGTGACACGAGTGTTTGAATCTATGCAATCCGATATTAGAGATTTTATTAATAGTAATCAGTGGACTAGCGATGAATTTAAACCTGAGGAACGGATTCGATGCAATATGCTCATTACTATCAACAGTAAAGAAGGGAGTGATTATTACAAAGCAACAATACAAGTTACATCAAGCAGACCAGTCTTCAATAGCGATTATCAAAGCCCAATGCTTAATATCAATGATCAGGATTTTGATTTTAAATATGTTGAAAACACCCCTCTTATATTCTCGCCAGACCAATTTAGAAGTAATCTTACTTCTGTACTCGCATTTTATGCTTATCTCATTATTGCTTATGATTATGATTCATTTAGTTTAAAGGGAGGCGATCCATACTATGGTATTTGTCAGCAAATTATTAATAGTGCTCAAAATTCAGCTGGATCAGGTTGGAGAGCGAATGATTCGGACCGAAATAGATATTGGATTATTGAAAATCTATTGGCAGGTAACTTTATATCCTTAAGAGAAGCGATCTATAACTATCATAGATTAGGTATGGATAAAATGTACGAAAGTGTGATAAATGGGCGAGCACAAATATTCTCAAGTCTTGAATTAATTAAAAAAGTTCATCAGTCAAAACCTTTAGCTTATGCTACTCAAATATTTTTTCAGGCAAAAGCAGATGAACTTGTAAATATCTTTGGAGCAGCATCCCCTCAAGAAAAAAACAGAGCTTATACGCTCTTGCAAACAATGGATCCTGGTAATTTGAATAAGTACAATAAGCTGAAAAGTTAATATGCTTAGCCGACTATTCATAAGTAACTATGAATTAATAGATCTGATCGATCAAAAATTCTACCCGGGGCTGAATGTAATTACTGGTGAAACGGGAACAGGTAAATCCATGATCTTATCAGCGCTCAATTTACTTATTGGCAGCAGAGGAAGTGATAAAATTGTAAAAGACGCTTCAAAAAAGTGCATTCTTGAAGCCACTTTTAAAGCGAATCCATCATTGAAAATCACATTTGAGGAACTCTTATTAGATTGGGATGAACAAATCATTTTGCGAAGAGAGTATAACGCACAGGGACGATCCAGAGCATTTATTAATGATACACCGGTAAATGTTGATCTCCTTAAAATGATCTCCTCTCAAATCATTGACATCCATTCTCAAAATCAAACTAATAATATAAATCAGAAAGAATATCAATTAGAGCTTTTAGATATATATTGTTATTCAGCGCCTATCCTATTGGATTATCAAGAAAGCTTTAAACGCTATGAATCCCTTTCTGGTGAATTGAAAACGCGGAAAGACCAAGCTAAAAAAGATAAAGAAGAGCAAGATTTTATTCAATTCCAATTTGATGAATTGGATAAAATGAAAATGTTTGAGGGTGAAATGGATGATTTGGAGAGTGAAAAAGAGCTATTAAGTAAGCAAGAGGAGATAGTAAATGCTTTGTCAATAGGGAGTTTAGTTATCAGTGAAGAAGAACAAAGTATTTTGGATCAGCTATATAGTCTTAAACAAAAATATTTGCCTCTAGAAAATGTAACTCCATGGCTTTCAGAAATCAGCAGACGATTAAATGAGAATTATAACGAACTTAAAGATTTAGGTTCTGAGATGAGTTCCAGAAAAGATAATTTAGAAGCGAGTCCTAAACGATTATTAGAAATAGAAGAACGTCTGCACCACTATTACAGCCTCGAAAATAAATTTAAAGTACATGGAGTAAACGAACTGATTGCTTTAATGAATTCATATAGCAACCGTCTTGTATCAATTCAGAATATCGATACTGAAATTGAAGATATGGAGAATGAGTTGAAAACGATATACAATGAATTATTATCTAAGGGGAAAAAACTCAGTGAAATGAGATCTGCAAAGGCAATTACATTTGGAAATGAAATTGAATCGAGACTAAAACAATTAGGCATAAGCCATCCAAAGTCCATTTTCGAATTAAAGCCCTTGTCTAATCCTTCAATAAATGGTTTAGACCATATTCAGTTCCTCTTTTCTTCAAACAAAGATCAAAAAGCAAGGGCTATTGAAGAAGTAGCTTCTGGTGGAGAAAAATCAAGGGTAATGCTCGCTATAAAATCAATTATCGGAAGTAAAAGAGAAATTAATTCGATGGTATTTGATGAAATAGATACCGGGATATCAGGCGAAGTAGCCATTAAGACAGGAGAATTACTTTCTGAAATTGGGAAAAATAATCAAGTGATCAGTATTACGCATCTGCCACAGGTAGCCAGTAAAGGCGGATTTCATTTTAAAGTAAGTAAAGAAATAGTGGAGGAAAGAACAGATGTAAGTATGCAGCAACTAAACCAAATGGAACGTGTTGAAGAGCTGGCTGAAATGTTGGGAGGTAAGAACATTAGCGAATCTGCAAGAAAAATAGCACAGCAATTATTAGATTAATAGGTCCTTTGATTATATCTAAGTCATTTTCAATTTGGTAAACTGAATATGATAATGAGTTCCTTGATCAATAAGCACTTCTATACTTCCATCTAACTGATTCGTAAGACTTCCTATTAATTCGATTCCTAAGTTATTTGTCGGCTCTTCAAATAGCTTCTTATTGAATCCGATACCATTATCACCCATTTTTAAATGATGAACACCATCTTCAATATAAAATTTCAAATAAATTTTTGCCTTTTTTGAATTTTCATTAAAGGCATGTTTTAATGAATTTGAAATGATCTCATTTATCAATAGCCCTAGTGGGTGAAGTGTATCCAGATCAAGATTTTCCACCTCAATTTGATGATCTACGTAAATTGGATGCTCTTTATTATATGCAGAACTTAAATTATTTAATAAAAGCTCTAAATAATCTTTCACATTGATCTTTGTGAAATCTTTATTCATATATAATTGCTCATGTAGCAGAGACATTGCAGTAATTCTTGATTGAAGTTCCAAAATAAGTTCACGTGATTCTTCACTTCCTTTTAATGCCTGAAATCGCACTAATGAATTAATTATCTGAAGATTGTTTTTTACTCGGTGATGTATCTCTTGCAATAAAATCTCTTTTTCCTCCTTTGAAATAAGAGTTCTTTCATATTCTTCATTTATTCTTATAAGCTCAATATTTGTAACTTCTAATTCTTTTTTAATCGCATTTGTTGAATTATATCTTAAAAATTGAATTGCTAATAGGACAAAAATTATGACTAGAGATATGATTAAAACTAAAGTAAATTCCTGATTATCCTCTAGTAAGATCTTTGAGTTTTTCAAGTCCAGTTCTTTAATAGCCATATTTTGCCTATTCGCTTCTTCTCGATAATATTCATCAAGTTTATGGAACCTTTCTTCATCGCTTTCCGATTTATATTCTTCTTCTAATTGGAAAGCTCGTGATAAATAAAAGTAAGCTTTAGCGTAGTTATCAATTGAACTATAATGTTCTGCTAATATTTTTGCGGTGCTAATTTCACTATCAATTAGATTTTTTGATTTTGTTAAATTAAGGGCCTCAATTAAATAGCTTTCGGCTAAGTCTTTCTCACCAATTTTAGAATAATAATTACCATAATTTATTAACACAGAGCAAATTCCAACAGAATCTTGCATTTCGTTATATATCTCAAAAGCAGCATCTAAAGCTGGTTTCACACTATCAATTTCATTCAGTATTAAAAACACATTCCCTAAATTATTTAGAGAAGTAGCCATTGGTTTAAATCGATCAAGCTTTTTAAACATTTGATAAGATAGCTTGTAGGAATTACGGGCCTCTTCATAATCACTAAGCAGTTCATTTACTAAACCTAGATTATGAGTGGCGGTAGCTAAACCATATTCATTATTTAAATTTAAATAGGTGTTTCGGGCATTCGTATAATATTCTTTAGACTTATTTATATCCCGTTGTGCATTATATAAATTGCCAATGTTCATATAAGTATTAGCGATCTGAACACTATCATTTATTGTACATCTTATAGATAAAGCGATTTGGAAATTCACAAGGGCAATAGCATAAAGCCCTTGTTTTTTATTAATGATTCCGATGTTATTATATGCATTGGCCTCATTAAGTTTTACTCTAAGTGTTTTTTGTCTTTCCGGGATATTTAGGTATTTATCAATGGCCATTTGAAAATACTCTCTCGCTTCAAGGTAGTTTCCAAAAAAATATTCATTTGTTCCCTTATGAAGATATAAGAAGGCAATGGAAGTATCCGCATTAAGTTTATTGGCAATTTCAAAACCTTTGTTAAACAAAAATTCAATCGCTTCTAAATTTCTCACCCTGATTATTTGAGGTAGCGTATCCTCAATGGTGTACAAACAAAGGTTTAAATCATCTAGAGAATTGATTTTTGTTTTTAAGGCATCATTCTTTTCAAAAGCAAAGGATGTGTTACATGTTGTATTAATAAAGAAAGCAATTAAAAAAATTACTAGAACTTTACGCATTTTAAAAGTTTATTATTTCTTTCTTAAAAAGCATTCTGTCTCTTAAAGACATATTAATTTTTATTAAATAATAGAAAATATTTTATGTTTAAAATAAATTAACTTAGAAGTTTAAATTGTTTTCGAGTGTTAAAATAATTTATTTTTGAAGATTAACCAACATTCAATAATAGTTTTCAGGTTGAATACAAAGACTATTTTTGTTCAATTATAATTAAATGGAAGTAAATAAGCGAAATCAATTAAGAGAGTTATTAGATCACCATCATAAATGGCCGGATGCGTTTACTTTTAAGTTTATTTATAAGTGCGATCCTGAAACTGAATTAAAATTGAAAAAGCTATTCAATACACAATCTAAGATCACTATAAAATCATCATCTAAAAATAATTTTAACAGTATGTCTGTGGTTCATATCTCTTCTAATGCTGATGAGATCATGGATATCTATCAACAAGCCTCCGAAATTGAAGGCGTAATGTCTTTATAAAATGATTGAAATAGCTAGTAAAGCTCTCTGGATCACATTCTCGGCCTATTTGGTTTATGTAATTGGAAAATGGATCTATAGCCGATATATAAAACAGGATATTGATTCCTATTTTTATTTTTTAAGTTTAAATAAAGATGAACAAGGAATTTGGTATTTAAGAATAGATGCTCCAAAGAATGACTTTAATGTTGAAATAGAGATTACATTAAATGACAAAATAGTATTCGAAAAAAATGCCTGCTTAAAAGCAGGCATAAATCGTATTTTAATTTCCTTAGATCTATTAGAAAATAAAGATGCTATAATTAAAATAGAATCTGAAAAACAAAAAATTGAAAGGCCATTTATAGCATCACAAAATTAATCTTTCAACTTTTTCTTTTCTACATTTACTTTCATCGAATCTGTTTTTTCGATATAGTCTATTTTAATGGTATCGCCCTCATTTAATTCCATGTCAACAATTTGTTCCGCTACCGGATCTTCTACGTAACGTTGGATGGCTCTTTTTAGAGGTCTGGCACCATATTTTGGATCGTATCCTTTAGCAGCAACATAATCTTTAGCTCTCTTAGTAAGTTTAAGATTATATCCAAGTTCTTTCGTCCTGATAAATAATTTATTCAATTCAATATCGATGATCTTATGAAGATCTTCTTTATCAAGTGATTTGAATAAAACCAGGTCATCTATTCGGTTTAAAAATTCAGGGGCAAAAGATCTTTTAAGTGCACTTTCAATGACTTTTTTCTCATTCTTTTCTTTATCATCAATTTTAGATTGGGTTGCAAAACCGACTCCACCGCCAAAATCAGAAAGCTGACGAGCTCCAAGATTTGAAGTCATAATGATAATCGTATTTTTAAAATCAATCTTACGTCCAAGAGAGTCAGTCATTTGACCATCATCTAAAGCTTGTAATAGCAAATTGAAAACATCAGGGTGTGCTTTTTCGATCTCATCTAATAAAATAATAGAGTAGGGGCGTCTGCGAACTTTTTCCGTCAATTGTCCACCTTCTTCATAACCCACATAACCGGGAGGAGCTCCTATCAACCGTGATACTGCAAATTTTTCCATGTATTCACTCATATCTACACGAATCAAAGCATCTGCAGAATCAAACATATACTGAGCTAATTCTTTTGCCAATTGTGTTTTCCCAACTCCTGTAGGCCCCAGGAAGATAAATGATCCAATCGGTTTATCAGGATCTTTTAAGCCCGTACGATTTCTTTTGATCGCTCTAACGACTTTTTGAATTGCTTCTTCTTGTCCAATAACCTTACCTGCAAGATCCTCAGCCATTCTGGATAGTTTCCCGGATTCTTTTTCGGCAATTCGCATAACAGGAATACCTGTCATCATGGCTACTGTTTCTGCTACATGGGATTCTGTAACCGTTATTCTATTGGTTTTAGCATCTTCCTCCCATATTTTTTTAGCGCGATCCAACTCAAAGTTCAATTGCTTTTCAGTATCTCGAAGTTGCGCCGCTTTTTCATATTGTTGGCTTTGAACTACTTCATTCTTTTGATTTTTTATCTCTTCGATCTTCCGTTCAATTTCAATAATTTCTTTTGGGACATTAACGTATTTTATATGCACTCTTGAACCCGCCTCATCCAATGCATCGATTGCTTTATCCGGTAGGTTTCTATCCGAAACATATCGGTTAGTAAGTCTAACACATGCTTCGATCGCTTCAGGTGTATAGGTTACAGAATGATGATCTTCGTATTTATCTTTTATATTATTTAAAATTTCGATCGTTTCATCTATATCCGTAGGTTCGATCACGACTTTTTGAAATCTTCTTTCCAAGGCCCCATCTTTTTCGATGTATTGTCTGTATTCGTCGAGAGTTGTTGCTCCAATACATTGTATTTCCCCTCTTGAAAGTGCTGGTTTAAACATATTTGAAGCATCTAATGAACCTGAAGCACCACCGGCACCAACTATAGTATGTATTTCATCAATAAATAAAATAACATCCGGAGATTTTTCTAATTCATTCATTACCGCCTTCATTCGTTCTTCAAATTGCCCACGGTATTTTGTTCCAGCTACCATTGAGGCCATATCTAAAGCTATGATCCTTTTATTAAACAGGACTCTTGCTACTTTTCTTTGAATAATTCGAAGTGCAAGACCTTCAGCTATTGCTGATTTCCCAACTCCCGGATCACCTATTAATACAGGATTATTCTTTTTACGACGGCTTAAAATCTGAGATACCCGTTCTATTTCCATTTCTCTTCCAACGATTGGATCCAACTTTCCTTCCTCAGCAATTTTGGTAAGGTCTCTACCAAAGTTATCAAGAACGGGGGTAGATGACTTTGACTCTTTCACTTTTCGTTGACTTCCTGAATATTCACTTCCTGTAGATTCAAATGGATTATCTTCAGGGGGGAAGTTTGATTGACTGGTAATATCATTTTCTTCCATATTCATTATTAAGTATTCGTTTTTAGCATCAATATACTGAACTCCCATGCGCTCCATGGTTCCGGTAATCATATTATTTCGATCTTTTAGTATGGCTAAAAGAAGATGTCCTGTATCGATAACGCTGCTTTTAAATTCTTTTGCAACTAAATAAGTTATTTTTAATACCCTTTCTGCTTGTTTAACCATTGGGATATTATTTTGATTTCGAAGTTTATTATCTCTGGATGGGATTGAATTCTCAATTGAAGAGCGTAAACGTAATAAATCAACATCTAAACTTTGAAGGATTTTTACTGCAGTTCCTTTCCCTTCCCTTATCAAACCTAGCATTAAATGCTCTAAACCCACGTAATCGTGACCAAGTCGAAGCGCTTCTTCACGACTAAAATTAATAACTTCCTTTACTCTTGGTGAAAAATTTACTTCCATGTTTCTTATGCTTTTTCCTAACGGTATTATTGTTCTAAATTATAGTATTAGCAATTACTTTCAAATATAAAATTGAATAAAGTATTATTTACTTTGCACAATGAAGATTATTCACATCTAATCGTGTTAAATTGTGAATAAAATTCGCTTTTATAAGCTAATATATTGAGTAATTTCACGACCTTGAATTTGCAATAATTATGCAAAAAAATATATAGGAATTTATGGCAGAGAATGAAAAAATAATACCGATCAACATTGAGGATGAAATGAAGTCGGCTTATATCGACTATTCAATGTCGGTGATCGTATCAAGAGCATTACCAGATGTTAGAGATGGGTTTAAACCCGTGCATAGAAGGGTATTGTATGGAATGTTGGATTTAGGAGTTTATTCAAATCGCCCTTATAAAAAATCAGCTCGTATTGTTGGGGAGGTTTTAGGAAAGTACCATCCACATGGGGATTCTTCGGTTTATGACACAATGGTCAGAATGGCACAACATTGGTCTCTACGTTATCCGATGGTTGATGGACAGGGAAACTTTGGTTCTGTTGATGGAGATAGTCCTGCAGCAATGCGTTATACTGAAGCCCGGCTTCGGAAAATTGCTGAAGAAATGCTTTCAGATCTTGAAAAAGATACGGTTGATTTCAGACCGAATTTTGATGACTCATTAACAGAGCCATCTGTATTGCCTGCAAAGATCCCTAACCTTTTAGTAAATGGTTCAAGTGGAATTGCAGTCGGAATGGCGACGAACATGGCGCCTCATAATCTTTCTGAGGTTATTGACGGTACAATAGCATATATTGATAATAATGAAATTACAATTGACGAACTAATCCAATATATTAAAGCACCTGATTTTCCGACCGGAGGTATTATTTATGGATATGATGGAGTAAAGCAAGCTTTTGAGACTGGAAGAGGACGTGTAGTAATGCGTGCTAAAACGGCGTTTGAAGAAATTCGGGAAGGAAAAGAAGCGATCATCATTACCGAAATTCCTTATCAGGTTAATAAGGCTGAAATGATCAAGAAGACAGCCGATCTGGTAAATGATAAAAAAATTGATGGTATCAGTGATATTAGAGACGAATCCGACAGAAATGGAATGCGGATCGTTTATGAATTAAAACGAGATGCCATTCCAAATGTAGTATTAAATAAATTATTCAAGTATACAGGTCTTCAAACATCCTTTTCTGTAAATAACATTGCTTTAGTTAAAGGAAAACCGGAAGCGTTAAACTTGAAGGATATGATTAAGCATTTTGTTAATCATAGACATGAAGTAATTGTTCGTCGTACTAAGTTTGAATTAAAAAAAGCAGAAGAAAGAGCACATATTCTTGATGGATTATTAATAGCTCTGGATAATCTGGATGAAGTAATTGCACTTATTCGTTCATCACAAACTCCGGAAGATGCAAGGATGGGATTGATAGAACGCTTTGAATTAAGTGAAATTCAAGCGCGTGCAATCTTAGATATGCGATTACAGAAATTGACCGGACTTGAGCGAGGTAAAATTAAAGAAGAACATGCCGAATTAATGGAACTTATCAAAAATTTACTTTTAATTCTTGATAATGAAGAAATGAGGATGGGAATCATTAAAGATGAGTTATTGGATATCAAAAATAAATATGGTGATGATCGACGAACTCAAATAGAATATGCTTCTGCTGACTTCAGAATGGAAGATATGATCGCAGATGAAATGGTAGTTGTTACAATATCACATTTAGGTTATATGAAAAGAACTTCTCTTGCTGAATATAAACTTCAGCATAGGGGAGGAGTTGGTTCAAAAGGAACCACTACTCGAGATGAAGATTTCCTAGAACATATGTTTATTGCTACCAATCATAATTACTTATTGATCTTTACTCAAAAGGGACGTTGTTTCTGGATGAGGGTATTCGAAATTCCTGAAGGTTCTAAATCAAGTAAAGGAAGGGCTATTCAAAATCTGGTAAATATTGAACCAGATGATAAGGTAATGGCATACATTAATGTATTAGATCTTAAAGATCAAGATTACATTAATAACAATTACTTGATCATGTGTACAAGTAAAGGAGTTATAAAGAAAACAACACTTGAAGCCTATTCTCGACCTCGAACAAATGGTATTAATGCCATAAGTATAAGAGAAGGAGATCAACTTCTTGAAGCAAAACTTACTTCAGGTGAAGATGAGATCTTATTAGGTTTGAAATCAGGGCGTGCTATTCGATTTAATGAAAGCAAAGTTAGACCAATGGGTCGTAACGCTGCAGGAGTTAAAGGAATCACCTTAAGCAATGATAAAGACTTTGTTATTGGTATGGTATGTGTAAATGACAATGAGTCTGATATTCTTGTTGTATCTGAGAAGGGATATGGAAAACGTTCTAGTCTTGAAGATTATAGAATAACTAATCGTGGTGGAAAAGGTGTTAAAACGCTTTCTATTACTGAAAAGACAGGTAATCTTATTGCTATTAAGAATGTAACCGATGATAATGAGTTGATGATCATCAACAAAGCAGGAGTGGTGATACGATTGGATGTTGGTAATTTGAGAACGATGGGAAGAGCAACGCAAGGAGTTCGATTGATCAACTTGAAAGGAAATGATGAGATTGCGGCTGTTGCAAAAGTGGATAAAGAAGAAGACGATGAGAGTAATGATACTTTAAATCAGTCAGATGATCTAGATGGAAATGATTCTCTTTCTAAAAGTGATGAAAATCAAGATTTAAGTGATGAATAAATGATAGTTTTGCATAAATTAAAATAGATCAAAATGAAAAAAGTAATATTCTCGACTTTGTTATTCTTGTTTGCTGTAGTGCTTTATGGACAATCTTCAAAAGTGAATACTGCATATGCAAATTATACGCATGCGGCGGATGATTTAAGAAACAATGAATTAAATAAAGCAATAGAAAGTCTTAATGAAGCAGTTAGTAATATTGAACCGGCAACATTAGACCCTAAGACATCCATTAAGTCAAAGACATGGAAATATCGTGGAAATATTTATTCTATGATTTCAGGTATTGAAACTATGAGGGAGAAATATCCTGATGCCATTCAAATAGCTGTAGATTCTTACTCAAAAGCGATGGAGCTTGATACTAAAGGTTCAGATAAAGCTGAAATAATGGGGCAGTTGAAAACGATACATGATGCTGAATTTCAAAATGGAAACGACGCATTTGGAGAGCAAAAATTTGATATTGCGATCAATTTCTACAAGAATAGTATCTTCATTTTTGAATCAATGGGTCTTGTAGATTCAGTTTCTTATTTCAATGGCGCACTTGCAGCTGATAATGGAAAGTTCTATGATGTTGCTTTAGAAAATTATCTAGGAGCTGCACGTTTAGGATATCAAGATGTATATTGTTTTAATAGAGCAATGATCATTTTGAAAGATCAGGAAAAGTATGATGAAGCGATTGCAATTTCTAATGAAGCGATTGCTTTATATCCTCAAAACAATGATCTTATCATTACTCAGTTAAATATATTTTTAGCGGCGGATATGTTTGCTGATGCTGAGCCTGAAATGGAACAAGCGGTAATAGATAAACCTGATGATCCTACAATGTGGTTTGCACTTGCAGTGGTAAAAGATAACCTTAACAAGGTTGATGAAGCAAAAGCAGCATATGAAAAATCATTGGAAATCGATCCGCAATTTTTTAATTCAAATTTGAACTTAGCGATTCTTTATTTCAATAAAGCTTCAAAAATGATAGAAGCTGCTAATGCAATCCCGGCTAAAGAAGTTGATAAATATAATTCTGCTATAAAAGAAGCTAAGACGCAGCTATCTATGGCAGTTCCTTATTTCGAAGCTGCATACGCTGTTACTCCTAATAGATCTATATTGATGGATTTAAAAGAAGCTTATGGCCAACTAGGGGATACAGAAAACTACAAAAGAGTTAAAGAAATACTTGATAGTGAGTAATTCTCTAATAATATTAAAAAATTAAAGTCCTGTTATGCAGGACTTTTTTTATTTTAGATACTATGTTATCAAAATCAAAGCTGTTTATCTTTTTTCTTATTGGAGTTGTAACTTCTTCATGCAGTATCGACGAAAAATTTCAATTTAATTCTGACCTAAGCGGACATTATTCATTTGAATTTGATTATAGTGCCATCTTAGAATTCGATACAAGTGGTTCTGCTAATTTAGAAATGGATAAAGGATATATTGAAATGGAAGATGAATTAAAAGGAATTGAAGGTTTGAGCAATATCGTTGTAATAAGTGACAATATTATCGGGAAAGTGCTTGTATCTTACGACTTTGCATCCATAGAAGCACTAAATCAAGCAAATTTCAATAAGGAATCTAATCGATACAATAAATTCTTCTCTTTAAAAAAAAATAAACTTCAATTCACTTCCGATTTCTCGGAAGAACTGGAGGAATTTAAAGATCCGGGAATGGATGATGAAGAATTATTAGAAAATATTGAAAGCTTTGTCGATTATAAAATGACCTTCAGTTTTGCAAATAAATTTAAAGTAATTCAACTAGATAATTACACGCAGGTTGATGATAACACCCTGCTATTTACATTAACAAAAGAAAGTGTATTAAAGCCAAGTAGTTTCGAAATAAAAATGAAATAAGGCTTAGCTTCGTTTATAATACCATGCGCTTTTTGTACCCTGACCATTATTTATGACTCTTTCAGAATCACCATTTACTTCATGATTGTATACAGCTCCAATTATAGCAGCAACTTCTTTTTCAGTTGGATCTGCTTTTAAAACAGATACATCATTGAAGAAATCACGAACAAAGTGGGTGTTGAAATTACCACTTCTAAATGATTCATGGTTTAGGGCATAACGACAAAAGGGTAAAATTGTAGCAACCCCATTTATTTCGTAATTATCTATAGCACTAATCATTTTATCAATCGCTTCCTCTCTTGTTGGAGCATGTACAATCAATTTCGATAACATTGGATCATAGTAGATAGGAATAACATCACCTTCTTCAAAACCATCATCAACACGAATGCCTTCACCTGCAGGAATTCGATATCGAATCAACTTTCCAATATCTGGTAAAAAGCCTTTTTGAGCGTCCTCGGCATAAACTCTTATTTCAATAGCATGTCCATTAATATTAACATCTTTTTGAGTAAAAGAAAGTTTTTCTCCCCGCGCAATTCTAATTTGTTCTTTAACCAGATCAAATCCTGTGGTCATTTCAGTAACAGGATGTTCTACTTGCAGACGCGTATTCATTTCTAAAAAGTAATAGTTGTGATCTTCGTCCATTAAAAATTCGACAGTACCAGCACCTACATAATTACATGATCTTGCAACATTTACAGCATCTTCACCCATTTTCTTTCTAATTTCCGGAGTAACAATGGCACAAGGTGCTTCTTCAATTACTTTTTGGTGACGTCTTTGGATAGAACATTCACGCTCATTAACATATACAATGTTTCCATGAGTATCTGCCATGATTTGAATTTCAACGTGTCGGGGTGAGGAAACATACCTTTCTATAAAAACAGAACCATCACCAAAAGCAGATTGAGCCTCAGATATAGCACGATCCATGTTTTCTACAAAATCTTTTGAATCTTCAACTATCCTCATTCCTTTTCCACCACCACCTGCAGATGCTTTTATTAGAATAGGATAGCCAATTTCATTTGCTAAATCTTTAGCTTTTTGAATATCCATGATCGCTTCATCTGTGCCTGGCACCATTGGGATATTATATTTTTTAACCGCTGCTTTTGCTGCTAATTTGGATCCCATCATCTCCATAGCTTCCGGCGAAGGCCCAATTAGGATCAACCCTGCATCTTTCACTTTTCTTGCAAAGCTTGCATTTTCAGATAAGAATCCATATCCTGGATGGATGGCTTCTGCGCCACACATTTTAGCTATTTCAATGATTTTATCACCTCTTAAATAGGATTCGGAAGAGGGGGAAGGACCAAGAAGGTAAGCTTCATCAGCAAACTTTACGAATAATGAATTTTTATCGATTTCGGAATAAACAGCAACCACTGCAATTCCCATTTCTTTAACAGATCGCATGATCCTTAAAGCAATTTCACCTCGATTAGCAATTAGTACTTTTTTCATTTTAATAATAAAAAAAGCTGTGTCTTAATTGATAAATCAAGACACAGCTTATTAAAAAAAAATCAACTTATAATTAAGAAAGAATTTCTCTAACTCTGTCGGCTGCTTCTTGTAAGGTAATAGCTGAACTCACTTTTAATCCTGATTCATCAATTATTTTCTTCCCTTCAATTGCATTTGTACCCTGCAATCTAACGACGATTGGAATATTAATCGTTCCTAAATTTTTATATGCATCAACAATACCTTGAGCTACTCGATCACATCTCACAATACCTCCAAAAATATTGATCAAGATCGCTTTAACATTTTCTTCTTTTAAAATGATACGGAATCCTTTTTCAACCCTTTCAGCATCGGCGGTTCCACCAACATCAAGGAAATTTGCAGGGTCTCCACCTGATAATTTAATAATATCCATTGTTGCCATTGCGAGTCCGGCACCGTTTACCATACAACCCACATTACCATCCATTTTAATGAAATTAAGATCCACTTTTTTAGCTTCCACTTCAATTGGATCTTCTTCGCTTACATCTCTCATTGCCAAATAATCCGGATGGCGATACAAAGCATTATCATCCAGACTAACTTTACAATCAACAGCTATAATTTTATCGTCAGATGTTTTTAATACCGGATTGATCTCAAATAAAACAGCATCTGTTTTTGCATAAGCTTCATAGAGTGCACTTACGAAATTTACCATTCCTTTAAATGCCAGTCCGCTTAAACCAAGATTAAAGGCAATTTTTCTAGCTTGAAAAGCAAGTAAGCCAGTTAATGGATCAATTTCTTCTTTGAAAATCAAATGAGGAGTCTTTTCAGCAACTGCTTCTATATCCATTCCACCTTCAGTAGAATAAACGATCACATTTCTTCCTAATTCTCTATTCATCAGAACAGACATATAGAACTCTTTAACTTCGCTTTCGCCAGGATAATAAACATCTTGTGCTACTAATACCTTCTTGACCAATTTACCTTCTTTCGAAGTTTGGGGCGTAACAAGGTGCATCCCGATAATTTTTTCAGAAATTTCTTTTACTTCTTTAAGGCTCTTTGCAATTTTTACTCCTCCACCTTTTCCGCGTCCTCCTGCATGTATTTGAGCTTTAATTACATACCAATCAGTTCCAGTAGTTGAATGTAGATGTTTAGCAGCTTCAACTGCCATCTCTGGAGATTCAGCTACAATCCCTTCTTGGATTGCGACGCCGAAACTTTGTAAGATAGATTTACCTTGATATTCGTGAATATTCATTGTTAAATTTTAGGTTTCAAATGTACATTCTTTAGTCAATAAAAACAATGTGTTTTAATCTATTAATAAGGATTTATTAGCATTAAAATAAGGATCATTTCAATTCATTGAAAAAGTGTAAGTTGACAATTAAAATGATGTTTTTATTGGATATTTTCTTCGAAAAGCTAGCTATTTCAGTTTATATATTAATATTATATTGCACTTATTAAAAACAATCAAAGCCATATGAAAAAACAATTACTAGCTGCTGCTTTAACAATAATAAGCATAAACCTCTTTTCTCAAATTAGTTTTACAAATGGCACTGATCTTTTAGCCTCAAGTGGTCTTTACGGAACCCATCCAATTTCAGTTGCCGATATTAATGGAGATGGCTATGATGATCTTGTTGTTTTAGATAATTACAAGATCTTTTTTCAAGATCCGGAAGGAGGTGAATTCACAGAACTAGATTTAAATTATGATGGAGCATCCAGTGCATGGGGTATTTGCACTGGGGATATTAATAATGACGGTTATAGTGATGTTTTATATGGAGGATATTTTGATGGTTTAAATATCGTTTCTCATTCCCAATTCATTGATCTGTATTTTAAAACAAATCATGGAGAAGATGATTTCATGGTTTTTTTACAGGGAGTTAATTTTGCAGATCTCGATAATGATGGGAATCTTGACATTTTTGCATGTCACGATGTAGGACCAAGTCGAATATACATAGGTGATGGTCTTGGTGGCTTTACTATGAACACATCTATTATTGATACGCATCTTAATGGAGGAGGGGAAAATGATGCCGGAAATTATGGTTCTTTATTTACTGACATCAATAACGACGGATTAATCGACCTGTATATTGCCAAATGCAGACAAGGTGTTTCAGACCCTACAGACCCTAGAAGAATTAATATTCTTTTTATTAATAATGGAGATGGAACTTTTAGTGAAGTTGCAGAAGATTGGAATCTAGATATAGGCGAACAATCGTGGTCTGCAGATTTTGGAGATATCGATAATGATGGAGATATGGACATGCTCTTGGGTAATCATACCGGTGAATTTGTTCAGGTGTATATCAATAATGGAGATGAGACTTTTACTGATATAACCACTGATGCCGGATTAAGTAGTTCTTTCGATTATCATGTAATTCAAAGTAAGTTTGCAGATTTTGATAATGACGGATATTTAGATATCATCATTGCCGGATCTTCTCATATAATGTTTGCTAAAAATAATGGTGATAATACCTTTGAAATTGTTGAAGAAAGCAATGTCTTTAGCACTACTAATTCTTTTGCTTTAGGAGATCTCAACCATGATGGATATACCGATTTTTATTCAACCCCCGGAGGTTATGGTGCTTGGGGCTCATCTGGAACTGATTCACTTTATTTAAATAATGGAGGTGAAAACAATTTTATCACATTTGATTTAGAAGGTACGATCTCAAATCGTGATGGGATAGGAGCAAGAGTGATTATTTATGGTTCTTTTGGTCAGCAGATGCGTGAAATTCGTTCCGGAGAAAGTTATGGTATCCAAAATACCCTTAGCGCTCATTTCGGAATAGGATTAGCATCTACTATCGATTCGGCGTTTGTTCATTGGCCATCAGGTGTAATAGATCAACTATTGAGTACTGAAGCAAATCAGTTCATTACTGTTATTGAAGGAGCATTTCCAGTTGGCATAAACAATGATTTAAACCTTGATTTTGGAATTTCAGTTTATCCAAACCCCGCTTCAGATCATATTAATATTGTATTTGAAAACACTACTGATAAGCAGATCGATCTGCAAATTCTGAATCAATTAGGAAAGGAAGTATATAATGAATCTTCTATTAGAACTTCAATGGAAGTTGAACTTAGTCGATTTGAAGCAGGAATTTATATTTTCAATTTCTGGGTGAATAGCGAATTGGTCGAAAGTCAGAAGATAACGATAAAGTAAATGCAAAAGAAGTTTTGGAATGTTGCTTTTTTACTAGGGGCAGCGCTGCTCATTATTTCGCTAAGTGCCTCAAATAAGGGCTATTATCAAGGTTTAAAAAGTGTCAATGGAATCTCTGATTTCCCTGACACAGTAAATACACTTTTTGCCGGTTCCGGTAAATGTGCAGGTTGTCATGGCTATGATCCCGCAGGATTAAGTAGCACGGATGATGATGGAAATGATGTTAATGTAGTGAATGCCTGGGCAGCCAGTATGATGGCAAATGCTGCAAAAGATCCTTTTTGGAGAGCTAAGGTGAGTCATGAAGTGGCAGTTAATCCGGGTCATCAGGAAGATCTTGAAAGCACATGTACAAAGTGCCATGCACCATTAGGTCGGTTTAACGCAATGCATAATGGTCAGGAGCATTATTCTATTCAGGAAATGACCATAGATTCTATTGCTTTGGATGGAGTTTCTTGTAGTGCCTGCCATCAATTAGATACAAATTTTGTTGGACTGAATTTCAGTGGTAATCTCATCTATGACACAAGCCATACTATTTTTGGTCCTTTTTTCAATCCTTTTTCTCAGCCTATGGTTGGTTTAGTTGGATTCGACGTGGTTTATAACCCTAAAATAAGTCAATCGCTAACATGTGCTACTTGCCATACTTTAATAACGCAATCAAGCGATTTAGATGGAGAGTATACCGGTACTGAGTTTGTTGAGCAAGCTACTTATCATGAATGGCTTAATTCGATCTATAACCAAGATCTAACGCGTCAAGAATGCCAGGCTTGTCATGTACCAAGAATAGATGATGAAGTGGCTTTAGCTTTAGACTATAGTTTTATAGGAGGAAGAAGTCCTTTTGGTAAGCATGAATTAACTGGTGCAAATGTATTTATGCTGAAATTAATGAGTAATAATATAGCGGCATTAGGAATAAATGCAAGTAGTGTTGATTATGATTCAAGCATTGTAAGAACTGAACGAATGTTGCAGGATTGCACTTTAACGCTTCAGCTTAATGAATTGAACAGAACTACGGATAGCGTTTATTACTCACTAACCATTGAGAATAAAGCAGGTCATAAGTTTCCATCAGGATATCCGAGCAGAAGAGCAAGTTTGCAATTTTTGCTAAAAGATGAATCCGGAGACACTCTGTTTTTTAATGGTGGGTTTGACTCT
>JAHECK010000125.1 GCA_024641785.1 Flavobacteriales bacterium
GCTTTCACCGCCTTCTTGAGCGCAGACCTATTCAAATGTTGATCCTAAGCTTTGTGGCCGTTGCTATCGGGGGAGCCATCGAGATCATTCCGACCTTCCTAATTCAATCAAATATTCCAACCATTAGCTCGGTGAGTCCTTACACTCCATTAGAACTGGAAGGAAGGGATATCTATATAAGAGAAGGATGTAATAATTGTCATTCTCAAATGGTGCGACCTTTCCGATCTGAAACAGAGCGGTATGGAGAGTATTCTAAAGCAGGTGAATTTGTTTATGACCATCCATTCTTATGGGGATCAAAACGAACCGGACCGGATCTTCACAGAGAGGGCGTAGGTAATAAACAAAGTAAAAGTAATATCTGGCATTTCAATCACTTCTATGATCCTGAAGTGGTATCTGAAGGCTCAATTATGCCCCCTTACCCATGGCTAATTGAAGATCAGTTGGATGTTTCCAGCTTAAGTGCAAAGATCTCTGCCATGAGAAAATTAGGAGTTCCTTATCAGGAAGATTATGAGGATATTGCTTTGGAAGAATTGCAATATCAGGCGAATGAGATCGCGAATGATATTGCTGCTAACGGAGTGGAAGTTAGTCCTGATAGAGAGGTGATCGCACTGATCGCTTATCTTCAGAGAATTGGAACTGATATTAATAACGCGGAAGTTGTTCCGGCAAAATAATATCTTATGCTTAAGTTTATAAAAGGATATGTTAGTAGTATAGATGGAATCGAGATCTATCCTATTATTTCATTCATCATTTTCTTCGTCTTTTTTATGCTGGTTACTTTTTATGTGATCACCTCAAAAAAGAAATACATTGATGAGCTTAGTAATTTGCCCTTCGAAGATGGGGAATTAAGTACACAACCTGATTCTATAAACAATAGCAATGATTAATCTTAAACCAATAGAAATGAAAAAGATCAAAAATATATTTAGTTTTTCACTGGCAATGGGCTTAGGAAATGTTGCTTTTGCGCAGGATATTGTCAGTACATCCAATCCAAATATGCATTATTATTTGCTTAGCGCCTTAGCTGTAATTTTAATTGTACTTATTCTTGTTCTTAACAGTGCGATTAGCGGATTGGCTTCAAACAAATCTATCATCTCTCAATTAAAGAAAAAAAATAAACTGGGAATCGTTGCTTTTATGATCTTCGCAGGATTGTCTTCACAATCCTTTGCTCAGGATATGGCAGGATCTGGTATAGTAGTCGTAGAACCAAATTACGGATTGGTATTCTGGATGTTTCTTATTGTAGATCTGGTATTATTGCTAATTGTAATAGTTCAGTTATCGGTATTGAACGGACTATCGAATGCCTTAAAAGGGGAAGCAGAAAAAGTAGAGGAGATTAAGGTCGTTTCTGAACCGGTCGGTCTTCAAAAATTCTGGGAAAAGTTAACGGATGCTGTTCCGATTGACCGTGAAGAGGAAGTAATGACAGATCATGAATATGATGGTATCAAAGAATTGGATAATAAACTTCCGCCATGGTGGGTATGGATGTTTAATTTGTCTATCATTTTTGGGGTTATTTATTTCGCATATTATGAAGTATTTTCCACTTCTGACCTTCCAATTTCAATTGTCGAATACAATGATGAAATGAAAAAAGCAGAAGAAGATTTAGCTGCTTATAAAGCGAAATTTGGTTCCGGTGTAGACGAAAACACCGCTGTTTTAGTTACCGATCCAGGTCGTTTGGCAAATGGCAAGAGTATTTTCCAAACGAATTGTGTCAGCTGTCATATGGCAGATGGCGGTGGAGGAATTGGACCAAATCTAACCGACGATTACTGGATTCATGGTGGAGATATCAAAAGTCTTTTTACAACGATCAAATATGGAGTGATCACAAAAGGAATGATCCCATGGAAAGACCAATTGAAACCGGAAGAGATAGAGGACGTAGCTAGCTACATACTCGCTACTTTTCCCGGAACTACACCGGAAAATCCGAAAGCTCCTCAAGGGGATTTATATACTCCTTAATTGTAATTGAAATTGGAAATTGGGATTTAAGGTGACTTAAGTCCCAATTTTATTTTCCTTTATATTCTAATTTTGATAAATTTCATTTTTAATGGCTACCCATTTAAAAGACGATAATTATCGCGACCATATTTCCACTGTTGATACAGAGGGTAAGCGAATATGGGTATACCCTAAAAAACCAAAAGGGAAATTCACCAATTACCGAACTTGGGTTGCGTGGGGTTTGCTTGCCTTACTTTTTGCCGGCCCGCATATCAGAATTGGAGGACAACCGCTTCTTCAATTGGATTTTTTGGATAGAAAATTTATCATTTTTGGTAAAATGTTCTTCCCAGCTGATGCGTATATTTTTGTTATTATTACCATTACAGCGCTTGTTTCTATCATACTGTTTACGGTTGCTTTCGGACGAATATTTTGCGGTTGGATATGTCCTCAAACCATTTTTATGGAGATGGTTTTTAGAAAGATTGAATATTGGATCGAAGGGGATTACAAACAACAAATGAAGTTAAATAAGGATCCCTGGAGCACAAATAAATTAATTAAAAAGACAAGCAAGCATTTTATCTTTTTCATAATTTCCTTTTTAATTGCCAATACTTTTTTAGCCTATATTATAGGGAGTCAGGCCTTGTGGGAAATTCAGATCGATAATCCACAAAATCATATTGGAGGATTAATGGTATTACTCCTTTTTACCTTTATTTTTTATTTTGTCTTTTCCCAACTTAGAGAACAGGTATGTACCACTATATGCCCTTATGGAAGATTACAGGGAGTACTTTTGGATAAAGATTCTATTGTAGTTGCCTATGATTATAAAAGAGGTGAAGGACGAGCCAAATTCAGGAAAGGGGAAGACAGAAAAGAAGCGAACAAAGGAGATTGTATCGATTGCTATCAATGTGTTGATGTTTGCCCCACAGGGATCGATATCCGAAACGGAACCCAGCTTGAATGTGTAAACTGCACAGTTTGCATGGATGCTTGTGATCATATGATGGAAAGCGTTGGATTAGAAAAAGGACTGATAAGATATGCTTCAGAAAATGAGATCTCAGAAGGGAAACGATCTGGGTGGACAACTAGAATGATTGGCTATGCGGTGGTGTTAAGCATCCTTTTTATCGCCATGATAACTATGTTGTTTGTGCGTGATGACGTTCAGGCCATCATATTAAGATCATCCGGATCGCTTTATACACAAGCTGAAAACGGGGATTATCAAAATATTTACACGGTAAAACTGCTTAATAAAACAAATGAGCAGTTATCGATCGAGATCAAGGACATTGATAACAAAGGAGAGTTAGTGGTAGCTTCTTCAAATATTTTACTGGATCCTCAAAAAGAATTCAATACAGCCATGGTCTTAACAAGGAGAAAAGAGCAGATCACTGAATTTCAAACCGACGTGGAATTTGGAATTTATGCCAATGGGGTCCTGATCGACAAAGTAAAAAGTACATTTGTAGGTCCGATAAATAAATAAAGATGAAATTGAATTGGGGTTTTGGTGTTTTTGCCTTGTATACCGCTTTTGTGCTGTTTATGCTTTTTATGGTATTTAAAAGCTCCCAGCAAAAAGTGGATCTGGTAACAGAGGATTATTATCAGCAAGAACTTGCCTACCAGGAGATTATTAATTTTAAATCAAATGCTGAGCAACTTGTTAATGGATTGACATACACCCTTAATAAAAATGAAATAGAGTTGTTCTTCCCGGTAGATCATGATAATATTTCAGGTAAGGTTCAAATCTATCGTCCATCAAACAATGGATATGATAAGAATTTTGAGATCAAGCTGGACGAAGAAAATAAAATGACTTTGAATTTGGGATCAACCCCACTTGGGCTCTACAAAATGAAGATTCATTGGACCAACGACTCTCTTGGCTATTATATCGAAAAGGACATTTACCTTAGGCCATGAATCTGATCACCCCTTTTACAATAGGACTGATAGGAAGTATGCATTGTATCGGGATGTGCGGACCAATAGCTATCGCCTTACCAATAAGAAATAAAACCGGGTTTAAGCGGGCCCTGGGAATTGGACTTTATAATTTTGGTAGAGTGACGACCTATGCACTGATTGGAGCATTATTTGGAATATTGGGCAAGAGTTTTTACCTGGCAGGCATTCAACGTCAGGTAAGTGTAATATTGGGACTCATAATTCTTCTCAGTCTCCTACTGCCTTATAGCTTTTCTCAAAAGAATAAAGTATTGGCCTGGTGGAATAAGACCTTCCGAAATTTTTATAATGAGATAGCCGTTTTGTTAAAAAACAGCTCCTTTATTTCACTTTTCATAATTGGAATTATCAATGGATTTTTACCTTGCGGTTTAGTTTATCTTGCTTTGGCGGGAGCCTTGGCTCAAACAGAAATCATTGACGGAAGTTTGTTCATGATCTTTTTTGGTCTTGGTACAGTTCCAGCAATGTATAGTATAGCCTGGGTATCCAAATACATTACGCTTAAAACAAGAAATAGAATAAGGAAAGCCAGTCCTATCCTTATAGGATTTTTTGCCCTTCTACTTATATTCAGAGGACTTAATTTGGGAGTGTTTTTAAGTCCTAGGATTGATGCCGTAGGAGCCTTTATTCAATCATGTTTGTAAGATTGGTGTTGTATTTTAAGTAAAAAGTATATTTGCAAGATGAAAATTCGCGTGACAAAGATATTTGAGTTTGAGGCAGCACATGCCCTTGATTGCCATGATGGGAAATGCAGTAACATTCATGGACACTCTTATAAATTACATGTTACCGTTCTAGGAGAACCAAATCATATCAAAGGAAACCCTAAAGACGGAATGGTGATCGACTTCAGCGATATTAAAGAAATTGTAAAAAGTATGGTAGTTGGTCCTTTCGATCATGCTTTGGTCCTTGAAAAGGATTCTCCATACCTGAATGAGGATCTAAAAAAAAGACAGAAATTGATCTTATACGATATTCAGCCTACGGCAGAAAATATGATCATCGATATGGTAAATCGAATACAAAGTAAAATGCCGTCAAATATTCACTTGCTGAGTGTAAAATTATACGAAACAGCCTCTAGTTTCGCAGAATGGAATTCTTACGATAATTAAGAAAAAAGATAATCGTAAATATCTGATTATCAGCATTAGTTATAAAAAATAAGAATTTCATTAGCTATTTAAGGCCTTCTAATTTTCGAAAATGATAAATATCATGGTTTAGGCACACTTTAGCTTATATATTAGCTATGTATTTCGGAATATACGAAGTACAAAGGTTGATAAGTTTTGCTTTACATTTTACATGCGGTGTCATATTAAAAGTCGTTCTAATTAATTCCTTGTTTGTTTCAAAATGCCGTATGAAAAAGGGTCCTGAAATCTCAGGACCCTTTCTTTTTTTAAAGGAATTATTTTACTAACCTATTCCGATGTAGTTACCCAGAATTGAAATATCCGAGGTACTTACCGGATTGATAAGAAATGTGGGGATTTTTAGAGAATTGGTAATGATCTCCTGCACATTATTACTAATGATAGGTAAGATCCCTTCTTCGTGATTCATTATTACGAAAAGGTCTATATTGTGTTTGCTTGCAAAATCCAGATAGGCATCCACTTCATTTTTCTTCTCAAGCTGATGCGCCTCAAATTCAATTCCTGCATCTTTAAAGAATTTTTCTGAATAGGCCAGATCTCTCTTTAACTTATTAATTAAAAACTCATCTTTTTCTTTTGGCACGGTAATAAATACCTTTGACTGAAAGTACTCTGCGATGGTTTTGACGTAAGACAGTTTTTGTTTTGAATCCTTTTCAAGACTCATAGGAACCAAAATATTTTTATATCCACTAAATTTTGGAGCGTCTTTTTGAACGATCAGGAAAGGGATCTCAGAATCACCAACCACTTTTAAAGCCCGGCTTCCTGTAATGAACTGAAAGCCTTTTAAACCGTGGGTACCCATCACAATTAACTGAGCATCATTCTCAATTGCCGCATTGGATATATCATTATAAATATCACCGATTCGTATGATTCCTTGAATATCAACCGATGGATATTTGTCTTTTTGCTCGTCTATATGGACCTGTAACATTTGCTTGGCCTTTTTCATGGCAGCGGCATCTTTTACAATATGAAGTAAAAGAACCTTTGCGTTAATTGATAATGCCATATGCACCGCGTGGTCAATGGCAAATTCTGATACTTCAGTAAAATCTACAGGTGTTAATATTATTTTCTCTTTCATAAAGTCTTATTTTTTTGTTTTTCCAGCCTTTATTTCAGGCATTGTACCAAATATTCTATCCCAAATATGAGAGCTTACTCCAAAGGCAACTTCTTCATTTTGAAAATGGTGAATATTATGGTAGATCCAAAGGGTTTTAAATTTGTTATTTGGCATTTTCCATGCGTGGACAATATAATGAACAAATAGATATAATCCATAACCGGTGAAAAATCCGGCCATAAAAGAAAAAGACCATTTTCCAGCGATCAGATAAGTTATAAAAAAAAGAATAGTAGAAATTGGCAAGCTTAATACCGGAGGCATAACCAATCTTCCTTGATCATTTGGATATTCATGATGCACACCATGAGCGCCATATTGTATCTTCTCTTTAATTTTATTGGTAATTTCCATATGGAAAACATAACGATGAACCACATATTCTACGAGCGTAAATGTAAAAAGTCCTAGTGGAAATAAAATCAGAACCTGAGAAAGACTCAATATATTATTTAGATAGGCGTAGAGATTTAAAATAACGCCAATTAGGATAAACATAGTAATAGCTACATAGGGATGGGTTTGAGTAAAAAACTCAACAAAACCAGATTTAAAAATTACCTTTCTCCCTTCTTTTTTTGGCTTGTAAGTCTGATTGATCTCATTTGTTTTCATATTCACAAATTTATTAATTCGAACAAATAGTGAGTAATTTGGATTCTTTTTTAACTTTATTAAAAGACTAATTTGATCTTACAATTTTATAAGATTATTGATTAAATGACACGAAAAATTAAATAAATAATTTTTTGAATTCAAATCCGGCTTTTACATTTAGACTTTCATAGCTATAAAATTATTGAAATCCCTTTTAAAATTATTAAGCAAAATAGCTAAAAGGCCTATTGAATATTGTATTTTCGACGAGCATTAATTTATTATTATGAAGAAGCAAATATTAGTTGTATTGATAGTATCACTCCTTTCTATTTCATTCGCTGAGAAATTGGCCTATCAAATTTATAACGTGAACGGGAAAAAGGTGAGCTATGATAAAATGATAAAGGAATTAAAGGAAGCCGATATCATTTTGTTTGGGGAATTACATGATAATCCGATCTCACATTGGTTGCAATTGGAACTTAGTGAATCTATGTTGGATCGTAACCCTGTCTTTGGAGCAGAAATGTATGAAGCCGATAATCAGATCATGCTGACTGAATATATGACCGGTAAGATCTCCTCCCAAAATTTCAAAGATCAAATGCGACTTTGGAAGAATAATCCGACAGATTATCAGCCACTCGTTGAATTGGCCAAGGAGAACAATCGACCTTTTATCGCAACGAATGTACCAAGGCGATACGCTTCAATTGTATTTAGAGATGGTATCCAGGGGCTTGATAGCTTAAATGATGGTGCAAAAGCCTGGATGGTTCCTTTGCCTTTTGAAATTGATATGGACCTGCCAGGATATAAAAGCATGGCCGAGATGGGAATGGATCATGGGGGAGACAATATCGTTCAATCTCAGGCATTAAAAGACGCTACAATGGCGTACTTTATTATACAGAACCGAATTCCAGGAGATGTTTTTATTCATTTTAACGGGACCTATCATTCAAATAATTTTGAAGGAATTTATTATTATTTGAAAAAAGCAGATCCATCTTTAAAGATCATTACGATAGCCAGCGTTGAACAAGCTGATCTTGATTCACTAGAAGCTGAAAATGAAAATATGGCGGATTTCACTTTAGTGATTGATGATAATATGACCAAAACATATTAGTGCTTTTACACGGGCATTATCTTTATCGTCTTAATATATGCTGATCGATACGCATTCTCATGTTTACCTTGCCGACTTCGAAGAAGACAGGGAAGCAGTTATTTCAAGGGCGATAGAAAATGGAGTGGCTAAAATTTTACTCCCTAATATCGATATAGCCTCTATCAACGATTTGAAAACGCTTTGTGCCCATTCTCCGGCTATTTTTAAAGGAATGATGGGATTGCATCCGGGCTCGGTTTCTAGAAATTATCTAAATGATCTGGCCCGAATTAAAGAGGAACTTTTTAGTGGAGAATATATCGCAGTAGGGGAGATCGGCATCGATCTCTATTGGGACCGCACCTTTATTAGGGAACAGATAGATTGCTTTAGAACACAAATTGAATGGGCCTTGGCACTTAATTTACCTATCGCCATTCATGCCAGAGATTCCTTTCAGGAAATTTTCAAAGTATTGGATGAGTTTAGTAATAGTGAACTTAAAGGTGTT
>JAHECK010000126.1 GCA_024641785.1 Flavobacteriales bacterium
ATGTATAAAGAGGAGGGAGGCTTAGAAACGATTTTTACAAACTTGATTAAAACGAATGATTACAACGTTTTACTAGCTATTAGTCAATTTAAAGAATTGTTTTTTGTGGAAGAACATTTAAAAAGAAGCGAAAAGCATTTATCCGATCCTGAAAAAGGATCATCTGCTAAAAGAATTAACATGTTTTTGCGCTGGATGGTTCGTTCCGATAAAAAAGAAGTGGATTTTGGTCTTTGGAAAAATATATCGCCATCAGCATTATATGTCCCATTAGACATTCATAGCGGTAATGTGGCAAGGTATTTTGGTTTACTTGATCGAAAACAAAATGATAAAAAGTCCTTGGAAGAGTTGATGATTAAATTACGTATGATGGATCCAATTGATCCTGTGAAATACGATTTTGCTTTGTTTGGAATGGGGGTGAATGGGGATATAGGGGGAGGTAATAGGAAGGTAGTAGGAAGGTAAGGAGTAGGTGATTTTACTTAGAATATTATACGATTTTTATGTGATGTTAATAGGGTTTTTAAGTTTTTAGATTTGAAATAAAAGCATCATGAAAAAATCGAACACCTTTATAGATTTATTAGTTTGGCAAAAAGCTCATCATTTTGTCCTTAGTATATATAAGTTAACTAAAGACTTTCCACAAGAAGAAAAGTATGGATTAACAGTTCAATTTAGGAGGGCCGCTGTATCAATTGCTGCAAATATAGTGGAAGGTTATCGCAGGAGAGGAGCAAAGGATAAATTAAAGTTTTATAATTACGCTCAGGCTTCTTTAGAGGAATGTCGCTATTTCCTTATTCTTTCTAAAGATCTTGAATACGCTTCAGATTTTGAGGTTCAATTTAAATTACTCATTCAAACAAGTATGAACTTGAATTCTTATTATACCAAAATTGCTAATTCGCTTGAAAGATAATTACAGCCCTGCAAACTTTCAATTTCATTCTCATTACCTCCACATTACCTTCCTATTTTCTTCCTTTTTAAAACAAAAAAACTCCCACCAAAAAGGTAGGAGTTTCTTTTAAAGTAATTTATAATATTTAATGTGCATTACCCTTCACTTTAAACTGATCACCTGTTTGCTCAATGATCATTTTATATTTCTTTTCACTATAACCCGGTTGATTTAAGGTAGGAGTAATGTATTTATATCCTTCAGGAACTTCTCGTTTCGTTTTGATATTTCCATCCATATACTTCATAAAAAGAAAAGAGTATAGGCCTTTCCATTGATTGAATGTATTTTCTCCAACTGAATTACAATATTCATTTAAAAAGTTGATCGCACTTAATCTGTCTTTTTCCATTAAGCTTTTTGCTTTCGCATCTGTAGCAGCAATAGAAGCCATGTATTCATTTTCTAATTGATTTTGTAAACTATCGATATCGTTATGAATAATATTATAACGTGTATAGGCAAAATTCTGGACCAGGTTAAAAATCCAAAAACCTGAAGTTTCTGACCATTCCATTAAAGCACCATTTCCAACTTCAAAATTATGAGGGATCTTAGTGATATTAGAATACATAGGCATGTATACTGTACCTGAAGCATCATCTACACCCCACCAGATAATTCCGCCAATTTCATTTGGAAGCCATGAACGTGATTGAGTTACAAATGAAAATCCCGTTTGCTGTGTTGCAGTAGCTCGTTCATTACAATATTGAACGCTATCTATCGTCCATGTTAGTGGTCTCCAGCGATAAGGCGTTTCAAAAGCACCGGCTCCAACATCATTTCTCATATCTAATTCTGTTCCTTCTAAATGATCTCGCATATAAGCCATCATGTCTTTAAGTGTCACCTTATTTTCGGCTTTTACCCATAATGGCATTCGGTTCGTTGCATAATGATTAGGATTAGGAGTTCCATCAGGAAAAGTTTCGGCATGTTCGATATCTCCTTTTACATAATCCCAATTCTCACTCATCCCATTAGACACTTTATTAAACATTGTCCAAACTCTGATCTCACAAAAACGTGCACCTCCAAAATCAACAGGAGCATAGGTATCAGAGAAAGAAAAATCTTTGTCTTCACCTTTATATAATCCCATAGATCTTGCAAAAGAAACAACATCATAGGCATAAATACAATCTACCGAAGGATCATATAACTTTTTCATCTGATCAGAAGCAATCGAATTTTTTGCTTTTTTTTGTGGAAAAGTAGTGATTCGTGCTTGGTTCGCATGACCGGAAACATAGCCATCCGGAATTTTACGAGCGACCCATACAGCCCCTTTATCTTTATTTCCTTTACCGATAAAATCCATGATCCATACTTCATCTTTATCTGCTATTGAAAAAGACTCTCCAGAACTTGCATACCCATATTCTGCTACAAGATCAGTCATGATTTTAATCGCTTCCCTTGCAGATTTTGCGCGTTGAAGCGTCACATATATCAAACTACCATAGTCCATTATAGCTCCTTCCTGTTCTTTAAGGGTGTCTAGTCCACCATAGGTAGTTTCTCCAATTGCCACTTGAAATTCATTCATATTACCCACTACATTGTAAGTTTCAGAAGCTTGATTGATTTGCCCTAAATATTTTCCTGAATCCCAATCATAAATATCCATCATCGTTCCTTCCGGCCATATTCCGGCAGACCAATGGTATAATTCACCGTAAAGTAAATGCGAATCTGCAGCATAAGAGATCATAGTAGATCCATCAGCTGATGCTCCTTTAGATACAAGGTAATTAGTACAAGCATTAAGGTTTTGGGAAAATAGGCTTAGCACAAAAGCGCTTAAAATTATCAGTCCTTTACTCTTCATTTTTATCTATCTATTTATTAATTGACTGCAAAAGTACTGAAAGTATCGGGCTTAGGATAATATGTAAATAGTAATATGCGTTTCAATAGCTAAACAGTTGAAATAGAAGAAATTATTTTGTTTCATTCTGGAACAAAAAAAAGGCAATTGAGTATACTATTTTCACATTGAAGCACCGAAGAAATAAAATAAATGATAAAAAAAGTTAATATGGAATTAAGTCACATAAAAAATTATTCCTATTTTGTACGTTCGCAAAACAATGGTATTCGAATGACTTTTAACACATTTATTAAGGGGATATTTTTGTCTCTATTTCTATTTATACAACTCACTTTAAGTGCCTCAAATCCTTTCGACAGTGAAATGGAAGGGGCTATTGAAATCATAAAAGAGTCATATTTCATTGATAGTATTGCTAATTCCATTTATTCTGATCTTCAAACAGATGAACTAAGTTTTCAGGTGTTTTTAAAAGCTTTTAATGGCTATTATACTTTTCAAAAAGGGGGCTTAATTGAAAATACAAATGTTTTAACAATCATCGATTTCGATAAGCCCTCAGCTGAAAAACGCTTTTTTATTGTAGATATAGAGAAGCACAAAATTTTATTTAATTCGTATGTAGCTCATGGTCAAAATACAGGTGAATTAGTAGCACAAAAATTTTCGAATAGAGAAAATTCTCATCAAAGCAGTTTGGGTTTTTATTTAACCGATGAAACTTATTTTGGTAAACATGGACTTTCATTACGATTGGATGGATTGGAAAGAGGAATTAATGACAATGCCAGAAAACGTAATATCGTAGTGCACAGTGCTGATTATGTATCTGAAGATTATATAGCTAAGAACAATCGACTTGGTCGATCTTGGGGATGTCCTGCACTTCCTGTTGATGGGTACGAAGAAGTGATAGAGTATATAAAAGACAAGAGTTTATTATTTGTTTATTCTTCCCATAGTAATTACTCGAATCTTTCGCGCATATTTTGATTTCAGGCAGTATCTTTGACTGAATGAAAAGAGTTTACTTATTAGTCCTATTTACATTTCTAATTGTATTTCTTGTTTTTTCGTGCAAGAGCAAATTAGCTCCTGTAAATGTTTCGTTCATAACTGAAAATGTAAGTGAATCGCTAGCTGAGAATGAAAGTGAATTACAAATAAATTACATCTACGACTTTCTCGATAGTATTCGAACAGAAAATGAAAATACCATAGCAGGGGAGACCCTTCATAAAAAACAGGACTTATACGAATTTTACAATAAAAATAACTTTCAACGATATTGGGCGGATAGTTTAAGATCTAGTGATGCGATCATTACCTTGATCACTTCCTGGAAGGAAGGATTAGAACCAAAAGATTATCATTTGGAAGCGATACTTGATCTCCATCATTATTTACTGGAACATCCGGATGATATAAAAACGGGCAGTGAATTCGATCTTTTATTAAGTGATGGATTGCTTTCTTACACTGATCATTTGATCAATGGTAAACTTGATCCAAAAAGTTTATATCCTTCCTGGAATTTTTTTTCCAGGAATCTGCCTCATAATGTGATAGATCAATTAAGGACAGCGATCAATGATGATCAAATAGATTTGTTTTTACAAAGTGTAGCACCACAAACTCGAGATTATAAGGGTTTTCGTGAAGGAATCATCAAGTATACTAACATCGTATCGACGGGAGGGTGGAAAGACCTACCGGATGTAAATAAGATCGAGCCATTAAATAACAGTGCTATAACTCCCTTATTAAAGCAAAGACTTTATGCTGAAGGCTATGTTGTTATTCCTGATAGTAATCGAATCTATGATCTGGAATTTGCAGGACAAGTAAAATTATTTCAGGAAAGCAGTGGACTAATGCCTGATGGGATCATCGGTAAGAATACCATAAAAGCTTTTAATGAAAGTGCTGAATCTAAATTGAATAAGCTGAAAGTCAATATGGAAAGGAGTCGCTGGGTTTTGGATGGAGAATTAAATGAATATATCATTGTAAACATTGCTAAATATCAATTGTATTATTTGGATTCAGGAAGAGTCATTTTTAATACAAAAGTAATGGTGGGCAAAGATGAAACACAAACGCCCGCTTTTCGTGACAAATTAGAGTATATCGTTTTTAATCCGACATGGACCTTACCACAAAGTATTTCTTCGAAAGAAACTCTTCCTCATCTCATAAAAGACTCCTTGTATTTGAAAAAGAATAATATGGTTATCATAGACTCAAAAGGACAAGTGTTAAGTGATTCAGGAATTGTGTGGAGTGACTATAGTGAGGATTATTTCCCTTTTACTATAAGACAGGAGCCCGGTCCTTCAAATGCCTTAGGGAGAGTTAAATTTTTATTTCCAAACAAGTATGCTGTTTATTTACATGATACCCCTTCAAAATATCTATTTGCTAAAGAAGAGCGCGCGTTTAGTCATGGTTGTATTCGGGTTCAAAAACCATTAGACTTTTCTGAATTAATATTGTCTAGACAAGATAGCAACTGGACTATGGATAGCATAAGAACGGTAATTGATAGTGCTGCAACAATGAATGTGAGATTAAAAAAGAGCATTCCTATTTACATTATGTATTGGACAGCCGGGGTTGATGAGAATGGGCGCTTATATTTTGTCCCTGATATTTATGGCCGTGATGAGCGGATACTTAAAGCTCTGGGAGAGCTTTAAGTATTCGCGAACAATCCTATTTCATAGCTCTGGGAGAGCTTTAAGTATTCGCGAACAATCCTATTTCATAGCTCTGGGAGAGCTTTAAGTATTCGTTAAACATTTATAAGCTGAAATGGTCCTCAAGTATTTTTTTCGAAGAAAAATAGTATCGATTTATATCTTATAAAAACGCTGACGAAGGATTTCACCTTTCGAAATAAGTTCAATAATATAGATCCCGGTTTGCAGATTGGCCACAGAAATACGAATAGGGGAGTCCTGTTGTGCGGATATACTGGAAAGTAATTTAGCGCTTATAGTATAAATATTAATCTGATCTACTATTAATTCCGTCTTAATATTGATAAATGCTGAACTGGGGTTGGGATAAATTTTGAATTTCGCTCTGTTTTCTTCAGCAATACCAACTCCGGCTCCACAATTCCACATAGGATCAAAGAAAACTTCTCCTAATGAAGGATCATCTACCGAATGAAAGATCACTTCTTCAGCTTCTTCAATCGTAATATCCGCTGATGCGATCCAGCAATTATTATAGGCTGAAATTGTATTTGGCGTATTGTTGTATATAGCATATATACCCCCATTATTCCCATTATTATCGAAACTATTATGGCCGGGGAGGAGTTCGATATCACCTAACATCAGCTCAAAATTACCTTGAACAGTGATTCCCCATAGATTTCCGGTAATCGTATTATTAAATACATTGGCAAAAGAGGAAGAACTAGCATTAAAATTGATTCCTGAACCACCAAGCATAGGATCACCTTGTGTATTATTATCATAAATAACATTGTTATCGATATAGGCATTTATCCCGTTTCCGATAACAGCGATTCCATAGCGATTATCGAAAACAGTATTATTTTGAATAAACACATTTCCATCGATTCCAATAAGGGATGAAAAAGCAATTCCGCCTACCTGGTCCAGATCCGTATCACCAATTATGGTATTTCCTGTAATAAAGGTAGTGTCAGAAGCACCTGAAGGTCCCATATTGATCTGTGGGCGATTAGAATTTGAGGTGTTGTTGCCTAGAAACACATTGTTACTAATAATTGCCCCAACTTCGGCATTGGCTGCGGAAGAGATCCCTGCGCGTTTATTTTGCACAAAGGAAGAGTTGATTATGCTTGGATGCCCTGTGGATACTTCAATAGCGGCTCCGGTAGTAAGAAGGTAATCAAAATCATACACTGAACAACTGTCCATCAAAAAATCTCCTGTCAAAACTTTTATTCCGCCACCATATTGAAAATTAACATGTTTGAAATAGCCACTGGAGCCACTTTCAAATCGAATTCCTTCGAAGTAACTATCTAAAGCATAAGGTAACACATACATAGAAGTTGGATTATTAAGAGCTAATTCACCATACACAGTCAACAAAATTCCAACTTCGATATAAATATTTTCCGCAGTTGAATCTGAAATAATGTCGGTCGTTGAGATCGTGAGTGCCTCGTTGATCTCATAATTATTTAGAGAGGATGAAGTTACAGCGCCATTAGAATAAACTACTAAGGAATCTAAATTCCATTGTACTTGTGTTCCCGGGGTTGAATATTGAGCAAAAGAGAAAGAAAATAAAAAAACAAAAAGGAGTGAAGAAAGTAATTTCATTTGTTGCGCATATTGGTTAGACAGCAAAGATAAATATTGAAATAGAAGATACAGGGGATATCTTACAAAACTCTATTTAACATAATATTAATTATAAGACATAAGGATAATAAAAGAAAATCATTAATAATTAAATTCTATATATCAATTATGAATTCTATTCCAAAATTCTAATTATAAGGGTAAATTATAGAAATTAATAGTTGAAGGCCTCTTAAGACTTTGAATAAATTTGTTCTCCAATTAATAAAACGATCCTGAAAAAATTATTTCATTCTTTCCTTCTTTCCTTATAAAGAACTCAAATACAAATTCTCTACCTTATCCCTTGCCCATTGGGTTTTACGTAGAAAAGTCAAACTCGACTTTATGGATGGGTTACTTTGAAAACAGCGGATATTGATCATTTTGCCTAATTCTTCCCAACCATATTTTTCAACTAAAAAAGCAAGTGCATCGGCTAGCTTCACTCCATGCAATGGGTTATTAGGCTGACCACTATCAATTATTTTTTGAGTATACTTTATTGCCATTTCCTATCCGGAACGATAAATAAAATGAATGTTTTATTTAACTAAAGAACCGTTCTCAACGAGTACATCATATTTATAACCTGCTCCAAAATCTAAATTTAAAGCAACAACCCCTTTAAGTGTTACAATGCTTCCTTCAGGAATAAAGGAGTTTGTTGTGATCACAAGATCATATTCATTTTTAGAACCGTCCTGAAGATGAATCCAGTTTTTACTCATGATATTTGGATTGATCTTTATCACTTTTCCTGTCAGTTGAACGATCTTCCCTTCATATTTTTTTGGATCTTTTACCAATTCCGCAATTTTCATCGATCCTTCATGTTCAATTACTTCGGTAACTTCAGCTATTTTATCATTTCCTGAAGCTTCTATTTCAATTTGCTCTCCACTAACTTGACCGCTTTTTTCTACAGGTATAAGATTTGTTACCAGATATACCACATCAAAAACGCGGTTATATTCTTTGCTTTCAAAATTCTTTTTCATGATGCCTCCTTTATAGGCATAGGAGTCACCTACATTTACATCTTGTATTGCTGCCGCGATCCAAAACACTTCATCCCCTTCGCTTACATTTAAATATACATATTTTGATGTTGGAAGCACTTCATTCACTTTTACATGGTGCATTTTTTCGTTAGAAGCCTTCGCATCCATAATTCCATGAGGGTTTTCCATTTTTTCTCCATCACTTGGAAGAGTAATAACCTCACCCCCATCACTACAAGCATTAATAATAGAAAGAGTAATAATAATTGCTAAAAGGCTTTTAATTTTTTGTACGAACATTTGATTTCTTTTTACTGTAAAATCGTTGAGCGATCTTTGCATATAATC
>JAHECK010000127.1 GCA_024641785.1 Flavobacteriales bacterium
TATCTCCTCTCCAAAATACCGTTATATAGCGCTCTATGTATTTTAAATTTACCCTTTGACCTGAAAGTGCAGCTTTATTTAGTTTCTCCATCAATTCATCATTTCCTCTTTCAATTGAAAAGGTAAACGTTTCGGAAATGATATTATTTGGATCCTTGATAGCCCCGAAAGTCTGAAGGTTCATCTGCCCTTCCCACGTTTTTACAATGGCCCCTCTTTTACTTACTTTCATTATAATACCGGCGCGAGATCCTTCGCTATAGGTTCCGTAGTATAAAAAAAGCATAAGCCCAATAAAAAGGACTAAGATCCAAATTCCTATTTTTTTCAGTGTGTTCATTTTAGTTGCTAATTAGTTAAGTCAAATATATAATTTGAATATTATTTCATTATCACATTATAAGGATAAAGTTATCTCTATAAAGGAAATAATGAAACATCCATATCTCTTTCGATATAAATGGCATGATTTACAGGGATCTCTTTCCAAAACACCTCATCATCTGTAAGTTTTTCCGAAGAGATCAATGCAGCGCTTCTCTCCAGTTTTCCTTTTTCAAATTTAAGATCTCCTTCCGGGTTTAGTCTGCATGATACATTTTCTGCAAAATAGAGTGTTCGGTTGTCGATTTCGGGCTGACTGCTATAGCGTGTAGCAACCATTGATTTTCCATTACTTAAAACGATATTATAATTACTTACCGAATGAATTCCTTTTGCCAATTTCAATTTCTCGATCTCAGAAAAAGTCATTTTAAAACAATCGACCAATTTGGAAGGACTTGGATCTAAATCCATTTCCATCTTTCTTACGATGGTCATAAAAAGCGCAAAAATATATTGAGTATCACTTTGTCCTTTGATCCATAAAAAAGATGCTTCATCTAAAAGATGGATCATATCAAGTTTGATTCGATCGAACTCTTCTATCCCGCCATTATGCATCATTAAATATTCATTATATCGAAAAGGATGACAATTGTCTAAGGATACGCCACCAACTGTGGCCGCTCTTATATGTGAAAGAAAACAATTCGTTTTAGTAATTGATGCGATACTTAATAAATTCCGATCATTCCAAGCCGGGAAAATAGAAACATATAATCCGGGTTCTTCCTTAATTTCCTTGTTATACCATCCTAAACCAAAGCCATCCCCATTTACGGTCATTTCGGATTCTAAAGCGTGATGACTTTGATTTACTAATGAATTTGAGGGTTTGATCAATACCTCATCAATTCGAATTGGTGAACCTAAATAAGCTACAAAACGGCACATTATTTTGAGTAATTAGCAATTAGCAAGTTCCAATAAAGTTAATCAATTGCTCTTAAACTAAGTTGTTAATGAGAATTTTTATGCTTGGTTTTAAAATGCAAACACTTTTTTAAATGATTGTAATTCTTCTAATAAACTTTGTTCTTTTCTGGTCACAAGCTGATTGATCCTTTTATCTCTTTCTACCTTTATCTCACGCATTTTTAGATGTTGATTTACAAAAATCATCTCTAAAGAAGGGTAGATTGTTTTCAAAACATCCGAGATCTCTAAAACGCTCAAATTCTTATCGACAAGATTATAATCACCTGAAGGTAATTCGCAATTTATTATGGCATCTAGAGCATCAACCAAAAACCCCATTTCAACAAATGCCCGATATTGATTTCCATCACCATTAATAGTAATTCTGCTCGAAAAATGAGCATCAAACATAAATTTATTGATCACCGCATCAATACGCATAGCTTTACTATAACCGTATACATTCCCTGATCTTACAATATAGGTTGGAATCTTATTAAATAAACGTCGCACATGCTCTTCCCCTCGCATTTTTGAAATGCCATAAAAGGTTTTAGGCTGAAGCGAAGTATCAATAGTAACCATCTCTTCTTGAGATCCATAAACCGAAACGCTACTCAGATAAATAAGTTTAGTAACCTCACTTTGTTCGACAGCATAGATTAATTCTGCAGTACCCCAATGATTTACTTGCTCAAAGAAATGTGGATTTTGATCCGCAAAAGGAGTCGTAACATTTGCAGCCAGATGATATACGGTATCTATCCCTTCAAGACTTTTACGAAGTTTTCGACCATCTAAAATATCCCCCTTTATAAAACGAATTTTTTGACTATCTAATTTACGGACACCAGTAAAAAAATGATAATTTCCTCGATGCAGATTATCATAGATCACAATCTCTGTAATCTCTTTATTTATGGCTAATTTATGGACAAGCTCGCTTCCTATGTATCCGGCTCCACCGGTTATTAGTACTTTCATCTTTTTACTTTTGATAAACTAGGTTTTGCCAAATCCGTATGCAAACCACACTCTGTTTTATTCATTCCAAACCAACGCGCATTGCGTTCATTCCCCCCATCCACAAATTTTCTCGTACAGGGTTCACAACCAATACTCATATAGCCTTTTTTTTCCATCGGATGCGAAGGCAAGTTATGATCTGCGATATATTGATATACGTCTTTACTTGTCCATTGCAAAATAGGATGATAGCGGAGTGCTCCAAAAGAAGCTTCTTGAAATTCCTTCATTTGCTTACGATTGGCATTTTGATCGGCTCGTACCCCATTGATCCAAACATCATATTCAATTAAAACAGGTTCTAAAGGGCTAATCTTATTAAGATAGCAGCAATAATCCGGATCTGAAGCAAACAGTAAATGTCCATTTTCATCCAGTTGATGGATCTTAGGAGTATCAGAATATAATTCAATGATATTCAAATTAAAGCGAGCCGCTAATTCGTCTTTGAATATTAAAGTCTCAGGAAATAAAAAACCTGTATTTGTAAAATAGATAGGGATCGTATTATCTATCTTACTAATGATATGTAAAAGGGGTATACTCTGTGTTTGAAACGATGAAGTGGCAAACATTTTCCTTCCTTCTTCTTTAAAGGATGCGAGTTGTTTCTGAATTCTAACTATATCCATAAAATTGAATGTAAAGGTAGAAAATTGCCTCTCCAACAAACAAACATTTGTCAGTATTATACATTATTTTTGAGCACAGTAAAAAGTATTTTTTCTGATAAATTGAAAATTCGAAATAATGAATAAAATTGCCTTGATCACTGGTGCCACTTCCGGAATAGGAAAAGCATGTGCCCTTAAACTGGCTGAAAAATCATATAATCTTATCCTTACAGGACGAAGAAAAGAGCGGTTAATTGCGCTTGCCGATGAAGTAGAAAGTAAGTTCGGAATTATGGCGATAATACTTTGCTTTGACGTTCGAAATAAAAATGAAGTAAGTGATAATTTAAATTCTTTGGAGAAAGAATGGAAAAATATTGATGTTCTAATTAATAACGCAGGACTGGCAGCAGGAAAAGACCCAATTGATAAAGGATCGCTTGATGACTGGGACCGAATGATCGACACAAATGTAAAAGGTCTTTTATATGTGAGTAAGATCGTTATCCCATGGATGATCAATGCTAAAAAAGGGGATATCATCAACATTGCTTCTATCGCAGGAAAAGAAGTATATCCTGATGGAAATGTGTATTGTGCAAGTAAGTTTGCGGTAGATGCGCTTTCACAAGGAATGAGAATTGATTTAGTTAAACATGGTATTCGTGTTTGTAACATCGCTCCAGGGATGGTCGAAACTGAATTCTCAGAAGTTCGCTTTCATGGAAATAAAGAGATCTCTGATCATGTTTATAAAGGATTTGATGCACTTCAAAGTGAAGATATTGCAGAATGTATCTGGTTTGCTATCAGCAGACCCAAACATGTTCAAATCGGAGATATGTTAATTTTACCGAGTGCCCAGGCAAGCTCAACTATTGTTGTGAAAAAATAAAACGATAATGACAACGCTGGGCTCTCGCATATGACCCGTGTTGGAGATCGGTCTTGCTTAAGTCGTCTTTTACTTGACACATTCCTTTTCCCCCTCTCAAGAGGGGGCTGTTCGTCGAGTTGATTTTAAAAGGTAAAGGAATTATTTTTTATCCCCTTTGGTTTATTCACTTGGTTCATGTAAAAAAATTATCGCTTACAAAATTTTATCCCTCAAAATTAAAAGAAATCTGTCTGAATGCCCCCTCTAGAGAGGGGCTTAGGAGGTGTGTCGCCTTTTGGATCTTAAAAAAATATAATTTAAAACTTCGGACAGGCGATCCTTCTTAATCTGGCTTTTTTAGAATTTCCGGGCCATTCATAGATAACAGATATCTCACTGGAACCTCCTGAACTCATAGTTAATTTACTAATGGTTATATCATAGGAATAAGCGACCCTTAATTTGTCTTTAAAATCTATTCCGATAAGGAATACAATACTCTCATTGTTTCCATAATTTTGATAATCGCTATTTAGAAGTGGAATACCTCGATACCATACTCCCAGTAATAATGGTTGGAAATTATAATAGATCCCAAGATCCAATTGATTCCATTTGGCTTGAAATTTATAATGAACAACTAAATTGAAACTGCTTAACTCTTTTCCCCATTGTCCTTTTTTCTTCCATAAAACAGCTCCTCCCAGAAAAGAATATTTAATTGGCAATCGTTCAACCTGCCCTGTTAATGATAGGTTGGCTTGGTTTAAATGGCTTGCAGAAAAACCGGCCCAGAGAAAAGTATTATAATATAAGACTCCTGCCCCAAGATCTAAGTAAGAAGTATGATCTCTTATATTATTTTCAATACTTGTGGGTGCGCCATCCCGAATGATCTGATCAGCAAAGAGTAAATCATTCGCATTATAATTTAGTAAAGAATAACCAACAGAGGCTCCCAGTTTCAGTCCTGACCAACGGGTAAACATTGCATCATAAGCATAACTTAAATTCAAACCTGTTGTTCTATAGCCATTAAGTCCTGATTGATCATATAAGACATAGCCTCCAAAACCTGAGTGAATTTTCTTTGCATTATGATCAAAAGTGGCTATGTAACTTGAGAAACCATTTTCGATTGCAGACCATTGATTTCGATAAGTCATTGAAGCGCGATTTAAAAAAGTCTCCCCAGTAAACGCCGGATTTAAGTAGATCGGATTTGCATAAGGTTGTGAAAATTGTGGATCCTGGGCAAACAATAGATTGCAGCCAATCAATATAAAAATGATATGTAGAAGAGATCTCTTCATCAATTCATCAATTTTATTTTTCCTTGAATCGTTTTGTTAAAACCATCTACAAAAGTGATGTCAACCTTATATACATAGGCTCCTATTTGAGATAATTCATTTTTAAAATAGCCATCCCAACCATAATTTATATCAAAGGATTCGAAGATCAGCTCTCCCCAGCGATTAAAGATCATCATATGAAAATCTGAAACATAATCTGCAAAAGGATAGAATACATTATTGCTAAGGTCATTAGGATCGTAATACCCCCCTTGAGAACCATTTATATTTGGGGTGAACGCATTTGGAATAATAACATCATGACTAGGATTGATCGTCACTGTTTTGATCACTGAAGAAATACATCCAAATACATTCTCCGTTTCGAGTCGAACACTAAATACACCAATATCAAGATAACTGTGACTTGGATTCTCTACCATTATAGAGTCTCCATCACCAAAATTCCAGGTAAAGAAAATAGCATCAGATGAAGATGTATTTGTAAATTCAATTAGAGCTTCTGTTATATCCGTTTCCCATGGATTCGCATTAAAATTACTTATTGGTTGCGGATCGACATGAACATAATTGGTATTTGTCGAATTCGAAGAACATCCGAAATTGCTGAATAAACTTAATTCTACTAAAAAATCTCCGGCTTGCTCATAAATATAGCTTGGACTTTCTTCGATAGATACCCCTCCATCACCAAATACCCAAACATAATTCACATTTTCTTGCTGGCCTAAATTTGTAAATGTAACTTCCAATGGAGCACAACCTTCATTTGTAGAGATTTCTATATCGATGACAGGAATAGGATACACTTCAATTAAAGTGGAATCTGATAAGCTATTCTGGCATTCATCAATTACTGTAAAAGCGTACCAGGTGCTTTGCATTGGAGAGACTGACACAGGTCCATAAGTACTACCTAAATTGTTATTCCATGAATAGAATGATATTGGACTTTGTCCGTTAAATTGCGCACTTACTGAACTTGATTCTCCTTCGCAAATGGAACCGGAATTGAAAACTTGCAATGAGTCGAGAAAAATATTATTTACAATAACTTCTACGCTATCATAATTACTTTCACATCCTAAACTATCGATGGCCAATACATTATAGATCGTACTTATCGTAGGACTGGTATTTTTAAATTGTCCTTCACCCAGATCAGACCAATAATAAATCAGCTCTCCATTTCCACCACTGGCCTGAGCAGAAACCTCAACAGTGGTTCCGACACAAATGATCTGATCGTTTGAAGCGATCAATGTAATTGCTTCAGGTTCTCCTATTTCAATTGTACCGGAAAAGCTGCAATCATTATTATCAAGCACTGTGTAACCATATATACCTTCAGCTAGATCGATGGCATAGATCGTACTTTGATTCCCAGCATTATCATCCCATTGATAAGTATATGGAATCGTTCCTCCACTGACTTGTAATAATGCAGAACCCGTATTTTCTCCATTACAAACTGCATTTGATACAAGGGATGATACTAATAATTCTGCTGGTTCCGAAATTGAAATTTGTATTGAATCAATACAATTATTACTGTCTGAAACCCAAAGCCAATAAGATCCGGGTCCTAAATCACTAACACTTGAACTTGTTTGATTACCTGCATTCGAGTCCCATAGATAAGTATAAGGCGGACTCGCACCAGAAACCATAATATTAGCTGAGCCATCGCTTAATCCAAAACAAGATATATCCTGAATTTCCGGAGTAAAATAAAAGCTTGAATCAGGTCCTAAGATCTCAATTTGAGAAACAGACTGACATAAATTGGAATCCGTTACTGTTACTGAGTAAATCCCAATACCTAAATTTAAAGCGATACTTCCTGTTTGATTTTGTGCATTCGCATCCCATAAATAGGAGTAAGAAGGAGTTCCTCCACTTACTACGATCTCAGCACTTCCATCAGTTTCGCCAAAACAATCTACATTGCTCAATACATTGCCGATTAAACTCAAGGAATCAGGCTTATCAATTACTATTTCTAAACTATCGCTACACAAAAAAGAGTCATAAACGTAAGCCGTATAGATCCCATTCATTAAATTAGTTGCCGTTGCAGTAGTTTGTGATCCCGCATTTGCATCCCATAAATAGGAATAAGAAGGCGTTCCTCCATTTGCACTTACTGTTGCCTGAGCATCATTATCTCCATAACAGAGGTTTATTATAATACTATCCATCGTTAATACTAAAGGAGGAGGTTCCGTAATTGAAATTTGCATTGAATCAATACAATTATTACTGTCTGAAACCCAAAGCCAATAAGATCCAGGTCCTAAATCACTAACACTTGAACTTGTTTGATTACCTGCATTCGAATCCCATAGATAAGTATTAGGCGGACTCGCACCAAAAACCATAATATTAGCTGAGCCATCGCTTAATCCAAAACAAGATATATCCTGAATTTCCGGAGTAAAATAAAAGCTTGAATCAGGTCCTAAGATCTCAATTTGAGAAACAGACTGACATAAATTGGAATCCGTTACTGTTACTGAGTAAATCCCAATACCTAAATTTAAAGCGATACTTCCTGTTTGATTTTGTGCATTCGCATCCCATAAATAGGAGTAAGAAGGAGTTCCTCCACTTACTACGATCTCAGCACTTCCATCAGTTTCGCCAAAACAATCTACATTGCTCAATACATTGCCGATTAAACTCAAGGAATCAGGCTTATCAATTACTATTTCTAAACTATCGCTACACAAAAAAGAGTCATAAACGTAAGCCGTATAGATCCCATTCATTAAATTAGTTGCCGTTGCAGTAGTTTGTGATCCCGCATTTGCATCCCATAAATAGGAATAAGAAGGCGTTCCTCCATTTGCACTTACTGTTGCCTGAGCATTACCATCACCAAAACAAAGACTTATAGAAATACTATCCATCATCAATACTAAAGGAGGAGGTTCCGAAATTGAAATCATTGTATCTAAGGAGCAGCCTTTGGAATCCAAAATAATTGGATCATAGCTTCCTGCCGAAAGATCAATTGCCAGTAAAGTTGTTTGATTATCTGCATTCGCACCCCAATTGTAGTTGTAAGGCAGACTTCCTCCACTCACATAAACTCCTGCAATTCCACTATTATCATTAAAGCAATTTAAATCCTGAATAAAAAGAGAATCAACAATCAAGGCTGGAGGTTCGTAGACAGTAACAGAAGTAAAAAGTAAACAACCAAGAGAATCGGTTATTTGTACATTATATAATCCGGCTGAAAGGTTGCTAATCAATGAGTCAGTTGAATTTGCA
>JAHECK010000026.1:0-31940 GCA_024641785.1 Flavobacteriales bacterium
TTTTGAATAATTCATTCAGAATACTTAAAGCACTCGCTTTATCATCTGCTCTTGAAATACCCAGTGAAAAAGCACTATCCGGCTGCTTAATGACCAATGGGAAATTGACATCATCCAAGTCTTTTTCCTGAAAAAGGTTTTTCGTAAGGGTGGTCGTTTTTGGCGTCAGGATCTTATTTTGCTTGAATAATTCGTTTTGATAGATTTTATTGGAACAGCGCAGAATAGACCATGGATCATCAATTACTACAAGTCCTTCAGAGTATGCTAATCGAGAAATTTCATAGCTATGGTCATTTACACTGGTGGTTTCCCTTATAAAAAGTGCATCAAATTCATTGATCTTATCAAAATCATTTTTAGTAATAAACTCAGTATAAATCCCTTTTTTATTTGCAGCTATTTTAAAGTTATTCAGAGCATCAGGACAAGAGGGAGGTGTAGTTTCATTAGGATTGACCAAAATTGCCAGGTCATATTTATAGGAAGTTAACCGGGTCTTATTGAATCTCTTTTTATTGAAATATTTTTGAGCAAATTCGTTAGCGATCAGAAATTCGGCTTCACTGATCTTATTCAAATTAAGAGGCTGGATTTTTTTGATCATCCAGCTTTCATCTTTTATCAAACTCACTTTAAATAAAGGAGTCTCAAAAAGTTGATACAATTTCAGCGCAATTTTTTTTAATCCCCTGATGTTTGTTTGACCAAAGTAAATATTTATACTAAAATGATCCTCTTTGATCGACTTCAAAGAACTTTGCATCAGGTCATTAATTTCACTGCTTATCGAGCGAATAATACCGATGCTGCTAAAATCACGAATTGTAGTTACGTTTGGAATTACCCTTTGACCCCTCGCAGAAGCAAGTAAGGAAACATAGTAACCATAGCTCTGATACTGATAAGAAGAACATAAATTGAAGATCCTTAGGCTATTATTTGTATGATAATTCTCATTCGAAATATATTCCTTAACTGAAATTATTTTAGCATTTACATCAGTAAAATGCCAGGTTCGTGGCTGATTTACTACTATAAGATTCTTTATTTTTTGACTATCATTATCTGAAGGGACGTTTTCATTTAAAATGTATTCCATCTTAATGCAATCTTCCCCTTTTTTGTAATAATCACTTATTCTCTTTATTTGTTTAAACCCTCTTTTCTCATACCATCCAATAAGTTTGGTGTTATCCGCATGTGCTTCAAGAGTGATCAAATTCACTTTTCTGGAAAGGGCAAGGTTTAATAGATGTTTAATTAAATAACCTCCAACACCTTTATCCTGATGTTCATCAAGAACAGCCACAGAGTATACTCTTAATGACCTTTTGTATGGGAAGATCGTCATGCTGCCAATAGCAAAAGGCGTAGTTTCATCCAATTCAACTATCAATACTTCCTGAAAAGAACTTTTTATACTTAAGGATAAACTTCGTTTGCTGTTTCTTTGAAAATCCGGAAAGGATAAACGTTCAAGGTGTTCTAAAAACAGCAGATCTTTGCTTGTGGCTTTTCTAATTCTAAGACTCATATAGAATCAGTCTGAGATTTCATGAATATTGAAATAAATAAATACATTTTTAACAATCTATTTTAATTAAAAACAAAACGATTTAAAGTGTGAAAAACAGTAAACGAATATACTAATTGTTCAACAAATATCTGCTTTTTCAAAGTATTGTATAATCCTTTTTTAAGCTCTTTAATATACTGGATGTAAATGGTTTTTATAAGTTTTTCTGAAATTGATGATGTCTTGTATGTGTTTGCTGCTTTTTAATTGTTCAAGTGCATTTATTTATGCCTACTTTTTTTAATACATTTAGAATCTAATCTCTATATAAATGAAAAGAAGAAAATTCCTTGGAGCAGCATCTCTAACTTCAATCGGTCTGTTTTTCAGTCAGTATGTTAATGCAAAAGCTGATCTGCCTTTAGAAAAATCGAATATTCCAGCTAAAGATGAAGCAAAACCTATAATTATTTCTACATGGAACCATGGAATGGCTGCAAATCGTATGGCATGGAAGGTCCTTCTTAAAGGCGGAACATCTTTGGATGCGGTCGAAAAAGGGGTGATGCTTACTGAATCAGATCCAAATAACAGAAGTGTGGGTTTAGGCGGTCTACCGGATCGGGATGGGAATGTGACCTTGGATGCATGTATTATGAATCAAAAAAGTCAATGTGGATCAGTTGGTTATTTACAAGAGATCGAACATCCAATATCCGTTGCTAGAAAAGTTATGGAGGATACGCCACATGTAATGTTAGTTGGTAAGGGTGCGCAGGATTTTGCCTTATCTAAAGGATTTGAAAAGAAGAATTTATTAACTCCTGAAGCTAAAGCTGAATGGTTGCAGTGGAAAAGAGATCAAATGAAAAAGCCAAGAATTAATTCTGAAAATCACGATACCATTGGAATGTTAGCGATGGATAAAGATGGAAATATTTCAGGAGCTTGCACAACCAGTGGTTGGGCTTATAAATTACCGGGCAGACTAGGAGATTCGCCGATCATCGGAGCAGGACTTTTTGTTGATGGTGAGATTGGAGGAGCTTGTGCAACCGGAATGGGTGAGGCTGTTATACGTATTGCTGGAAGCCATACCGTTGTTGAGTTGATGCGCCATGGCCATTCTCCAGAAGAAGCTTGTAAATTAGCAGTAGAACGAATTCGTAAAAAACATGAGGACCTGAAAGATCTCCAAGTAGGTTTTATCGCGATGAATCGAGCCGGTAAAGTAGGTGGTTATAGTATGTATGCCGGATTTAATTATGCGCTCAAAGATGCCGAAAATGATGAAATGATCGATGCGAAGTATGATCTGGAATGGTAAATTAATTCTACTATTTTTTCTTTTACTAGTCACTTATTCTTGTCAGAATAACAAAATAAATGAACCTTTAAAAGCTTCGTATGCTGTGATTCCAACATTTCAAGAATTGGATACACTTTCCGGTTTTTTTATTTTAAATGATGCTGTTGTTTATACTTCTAATGAGAGCTTATTAGAAGAGATAAATAATTTTCTGATTTTTAGCCAAAAGAATAATATCAATGTTAAATCGACTGTTGAACCGGGAGTTAAAAGGCAAATAACAATAAAATTAAGTGATGAAAATTTTGGTAATGAAGGATATGATCTCTTTGTTTCGAAAGATCAAATTGTGCTTACTTCAAATGCAAAAGAAGGAATTTATCGAGGATTGACGAGTCTGAAACAATTAGCTCTCTTAAATTATTTCGAAGGGCATTACTTTATTCCATTGGGGAATTATGAAGACCATGCCCTTTTCGAACATCGGGGTTTGCTCTTAGATTGTTCACGTCATTTTTTCTCAAAAGAAGTCCTTAAAAAATACATCGACTTGCTCTCCTTTTATAAAATGAATGTACTTCACTGGCATCTCACCGAAGATCAGGCCTGGCGAATAGCGATCGATAAATATCCTCGCTTAAGCGAGTTTGCTGCTTGGCGGACTGAGCCTGATGGGAGTCTTTATGGTGGTTTTTATTCAAAGGAGGATATCAGTGAAATTGTAGCTTATGCTTCGGAAAAATACATCATGGTTATTCCTGAAATCGAGTTGCCCGGTCATTCTCAGGCAGCCATAGCCGCCTATCCCTACTTATCTTGTACCGGAGATTCCGTTCAGGTAGCAAATGATTGGGGCGTTTTTAAAGAGATTTACTGTGCCGGAAATGATTCTGTTTTTATTTTCCTGGAAGATGTATTAACGGAAGTAATGGAACTTTTTCCATCAAAATACATTCATATAGGAGGAGATGAAGCACCAAAAACCCGTTGGGAAAAATGTCCAAAATGCCAGAAAAGGATGAAAAAGGAAAAGCTAAAAAATGAGCATGAATTGCAGAGCTATTTTATTCGTCGTATTCAGACTTTTTTAAGTAAAAACGGGCGGCAACTTATTGGCTGGGACGAGATTTTAGAAGGAGGATTAGCAAAAGGAGCTGTTGTTCAGTCGTGGCGAGGAATGGAAGGAGGTATTGAAGCAGTAAAACATGGGAATAATGCAATCATGTCACCAACTTCTCATGCCTATTTCGATTATGATCTGAAAGCGATCGATCTCGAAAAGGTTTATTCTTTTTATCCGGTTCCGCAAGGACTCTCAACGGTTGAAGCAAGTCTGGTCATTGGTGGAGAATGCAATCTATGGTCCGAGCATATACCCGATGAAGCGACTTTAGACGGCAAAGTTTTCCCACGCTTACTCGCGATGAGTGAAGTATTATGGTCAGACAGCAATGGAAGAGATTATGATGAATTTTTAGAAAGGGTATATCAACATTATGCTCTATTAAATAGTATGCATGTGAATTACGGATTGGAAAGCATTCCCTTTAAGTTTGAAAGTACATTAAGTGATTCGGGAATAGAAGTGAGTATTATACCAAAATTGAAAAATATTGTGATTGCTTATTCTCTGAATGGTACTCAATTTGAAGTTTATGATTCAGCACTTATATTTTCTGCTTTTGAGGCCTCCAAAATTAAAGGATTTGCAAAAAGAAAGGATAAAGCCATAGGGGATACAATGGAAATTAGTCTTTATCCACATCTGGCTTTAAATAGTTCCATTGAATATATTATAGGTGAATTTAGTCCTTCTTATACTGGTGGAAGTAAGAAAGCTTTAGTTGATGGCGTATTAGGAAGTCTTGATTTCAGAGACGGACGATGGCAGGGATTTTTTGGAGAAGATGTGGAATGCATCATTGATCTTGGATCTCAAAGAGAGGATATAAACGAGATCGAAACGCATTTTTACCAGTATTCTAATTCCTGGATCTTTATTCCGAAAGAATTAGTCGTGCAGATTTCAGACGATGGGATCTCTTGGTCAGATTGGGCAAGTGTGCAAAGCGAAGTCGATCCTAAAACAAGAGGGTCATTTATAAGCACTTTTAAAGCGAGTGGAGTAAAAAAAGCAATGCGTTATCTCAAAATAAAGGTTGAAAATTTTGGAAAAGTACCCGAATGGCACGAAGCTGCTGGTTCGGATACCTGGATATTTATGGATGAAATAGTAGTAAAATGATTTTTGAAATTTGTGCAGATGGTCTCGAAGCCGTTTTACTTGCGGAAAAACACAAGGTGAAAAGGGTAGAATTATGCACTGCACTTAGTGTCGGCGGACTTACACCCAGTATTGGAATGATTGAGGAATGCTGTGCTGTTGGTGAAGTGGAAGTTCATGTGATGATCCGTCATAAAGAAGGGAATTTCGTTTATTCTACAGAGGATATTCAGATCATGGAAAACGATATCATCGCTGCAGCCGAAGCAGGAGCAAAAGGAGTGGTTTTCGGCTGTTTAAATTCAAACAATGATGTGGATGTGAAGCAAAATAAACTCCTTTTTAAATTGGCTAAGAGCCTAGACTTGGAAGTTACTTTTCATCGAGCCTTCGATTTTTGTCCTGACTACTCAAAATCCCTTCAAGAATTAATCGATATCGGTTTCGATCGTGTTTTAAGCTCCGGACAAAAAAGCACAGCCGAAAAAGGAATTTCGAAATTGAAAACGATGACAGAAAAGGCGAGTGGTCGAATCCAGATCATGGCAGGAAGCGGAGTAAATGAAAATAATGCAAAGCAAATTGCATCATGCGGCGTAGATGCTTTGCATTTTACGATTCATCATAAAACAGATCAAACTAATGATCTGGGTATGGGGTCCGAAAGTAAAATGAATGAATCTAAACTGAGATCTATTATTGAATTATTCAACTAAAAAATGACCTTAAAAGCGCTTTTACTCCCCTTTATTTTCACTTTGTTCATCGCCTGTTCGATGGAGGATAAAGCGCATATAAGCACTAAGATCGAACTGAATACAAAATGGAATTTTTCTCAGGAAGGCAGCAATAAATTCTATCCGGCAACAGTTCCCGGAGTGGTACATCTGGATCTTCTGGAAAATCAATTGATCGAAGATCCTTATTGGGAAAATAATGAAGAAAAATTGCAATGGGTCGAAAATGAAAATTGGATCTATATCTGTCGTTTTCAAATAGATAAAAAGACCCTGGAAAATCAGCATGTCGAACTCAAATTCATGGGGCTAGATACTTATGCGAGGATTTTTTTAAACGGAAAAGAAATACTTTTTGCCGATAATATGTTTCGGGAATGGGATATAGAAGTTAAAGAGAACTTAAAAGAAGGCGAAAATGAACTCAAGATCGTTTTTCAATCTCCTATTACTTATAATCAAGAAAAAGTCGAAAATTATCCCTTTGTATTGCCCTCAGGTAATGAAACTGCTGGTATTGAAACAAAAGTGAGTGCTTTTACGCGAAAAGCGGCCTACCATTTCGGGTGGGACTGGGCACCTCGTTTTGTTAGTTCCGGAATCTGGCGACCCGTTTACCTTACTACCTGGAACGAAGCCAGAATTCTTGAGGTATTTACTTCTACAAATGAAAGCAATAGTACTATCGCATTAATGAATACTAGAATAGAGATCGAAGCCGATAAAGCTGGTGAATATATTTTGGAGATCGATGGAATCGAAAAAACATATCAATTAAATAAAGGCAATCAAAGCATCGATTATTCTTTTCAAATTAAAGATCCCCACTTATGGTGGACCAATGGATTAGGAGAAGCATATTTATATCAGCAAAACCTGAAAATTAAAAAGGAAAATCACCTTTTGGATGAGAAGTCAATACACTATGGAGTGCGAACGATCGAATTGATCAATACTGATGATAAGATCGGAACAGCTTTTTATTTTAAGTTAAATGGAAAACCGGTGTTTATGCAAGGAGCGAATTATGTTCCTCAGGATCTTTTTCTCCCTAGGGTGAAAGAAGAACAATATAAGCGTCTTATCAAAGACGCTAAAGAAGCAAATATGAATATGCTTCGCGTTTGGGGTGGAGGAATCTATGAGAATGATCTTTTCTACGATCTCTGCGATCAGAATGGAATATTAGTCTGGCAAGATTTTATGTTTGCCGGAAGTCTGTATCCGGATGACACTGAATTTTTGGAGAATGTGAGGCAGGAAGTCATTCAGAATGTGAAACGCCTTAGATCTCATCCCAGTATTGCAGTTTGGTGTGGAAATAACGAGATCGAAGTGGCATGGAATCATTGGGGTTGGCAGGAACAATATCAGTATTCGCCCGATGATTCGTTAAAGATCTGGAATAATTATCAATTGATGTTTCAGAATTTAATTCCCGAATTGCTTTTTGATCTTGATCCTTCTGCAAACTACACTTCAACTACACCATTAAGTAATTGGGGGACAAGTGAGAATTTTAATCATTCGTCGATGCATTACTGGGGAGTATGGCACGGAAAAGAACCTTTCGAAAATTTCGAAGAATACGTCGGGCGTTTTATGGTCGAATACGGTTTTCAATCCTTTCCTTCACTTTCTACTTTGAAAAAGGTGATGGCCGATTCGAGTTTGTATTTGCATTCGTTGGCCATGCAAAACAGACAAAAAAGTTATATCGGCAACGGACTCATAGAAGCGCATATCAAACAGTATTTTAATGAACCAACTTCCTTTGAGGAATTTATAGATCGAAGTCAGGAAACACAAGCTATTGCGTTAGGAATGGCAATTAGAGCACATAAAGCGAAACAGCCACATTGTATGGGGACTTTATTTTGGCAACTTAATGATTGCTGGCCAGGACCGAGCTGGAGTGTGATCGATTATTATGGGAAGCATAAAAAAGCCTACGATACGGTTAAAATAGAATTCACTACTCAACAGTGATCTCATCAAAAAACAACCAAGTCGGATTTCCACTTCCCGGATGCCATTCGGGACAAGGACCAATATTCTCCGCATTTATTTTTACATAACGCGCTGTGGTGGTTTTACTGAGATTCGTTCCGAAATCTTTTGTGAATGCACCATATTCTTCTTGACTAAAGTCATTTTCGATACTTGCAACTTCTTTAAATGCTTTTCCATTATCAGAAATTGAGATCATCACTTTCTTAGGAAACCAGATCCATGAATTCACATCTTGCAAAGCTCCTATTGAAATCCTATTCACCTTTTCAATTTTCCCCAGGTCTACGATCGCTTCGAAATCAACATTATAGTAGCCCTGCCAATAACCTGTCCTGAAATCCTCATTCCCTTCTAAATAATCGATTAAAGCGATATCTCCGGCTGCAGCATATTGATTGCTGTATTCACTATTCAGCTTTATGGTTCTTCCACTCTTTATCTTTTTGAAAGAAGCTGTTATTTCAAAACTTTTTATTCCATTTTTAATGGCATAAGCCTTTATTTCACATGCTTCATCAATAATAATAGGCGTGCTATATTTTTCAAAATCACCTTCATTAACCCGGAAGTAAGTTTCACTTTCTTCTTCTATCGAGGTAATGCTGACCAATAAAGTATCTGTAAAGGTTTGTGAAGAAGCGCTGATATATGGATTGATCGTAATGGCATGCTCATCGCCGATCCATGATATAGGAGAATCAGCGATCGCCCATTCTTTATTGGGTATTTCACCCATTTCAAAAACCAATTCACCACCTTTCATGATTTCCTCATGCAATAGATAAGATCGATCGAATTCCTTTCCATTTAATTTCGCACTTTGAATGTAAATGGCTTTTGAACTCACTTTATTAGCTTTTACTGTAAAGTCATTTCCATTTTCAAGATGCATCGTCGCTTTTTCAAAATGTGGACTTCCAATCGCATAATAATTCAGTCCTGGCGTAACAGAATAAATTCCCATTGCACTTAAGACATACCAGGACGACATTTGTCCGCAATCTTCATTTCCCGACAAACCATCAGGCGCATTATGATACTGCTCACTAAGAATTTGACTTACACGTTCTTGCGTCTTATAGGCTTTTCCAATATAGTCGTAGAGATAAGCCATATGATGGCTCGGCTCATTTCCATGAGCATATTGACCGATGAGTCCGGTAATATCGGACTGTGATCTGCCACTTAATTCAGCATTCGTTGTGAATAGAAGATCCAGTTGTTTTTCGAAGGCTTCTTTTCCGCCATATAAATTGATCAAGCCTTGAATATCCTGTGGAGCAAACAAACTATATTGAAATGAATTCGCTTCGGTGAAATTAAAATTAACTTCTGCTGGCTCGAAATTTTTACTCCATCCTCCATTCATTTTACTCTGCATAAAACCTACTGTAGGATTGAAAATATTTTTATAATACTGTGCTCTGTCAATAAATTCATAGAAGATCGCTTCATTTTTCATTTCATTTGCCATCTCTGCAATGCACCAGTCATCATATGCATACTCTAGTGTTTTTGAAACTGATTCAGCTTCATCTCCTGAAGCGATATAACCTTTACTTTTATATGCACTTAAACCCAGTTGATCCTGTGTTGCGCTGTGCGCCATGGCTTCTAAGGCCAGATCTGCATCATAATCCCGTATTCCTTTGATATAGGCATCGGCGATCACAGGAATAGCATGGTAACCGATCATACAACCGGTATAATTTCCGGCAAGTTCCCAAATCGGTAAAATACCTCCGTCTTGATATTGCTTCAAAAAGGTCCGGATAAATTCATTTGTTTTTTCTTGCTCTATAATAGTGTATAAAGGATGCGTTGCTCTGAAAGTATCCCATAAAGAGAAAACCGTATATACCGGTCCATCGCCGGAGAGATGTATTTTTTGATCCATTCCTCGATACTTTCCATCCACATCACTAAAGGTATTGGGTGCGATCATGCTATGGTAAAGTGCGGTATAAAAAATGCTTTTATTGTCTTCATTTGCATCTTCAATTTCGATCTTAGACAAAGCTTTCATCCATGTGGTCTTGGCCTGTTTTAAATAGTCTTCGAATTTCCAGCCTTGGGCTTCGGATTCAAGATTTTTTCTTGCTCCTTCAATGCTTGTTGCTGAGATCCCTACTTTAACAAGAAGTTTATCTCCATCATTTATATCGAAAGTGAATGCGCCTTTAGTTTTGTTCCCATTATAAGCGCTGGATATAAAATCCTTGGAGAATTGAATAATGAAATAAACATGCTGTTCCTGTGCCCAGGCTTTTGAAACTCTGCTTCCGACGATCTCATGATTGTTTATTACTTCGATCGAACTTTCCAGTAGCTGATCGCGATGTTCAAGATCAAGTATAATAGGGAAGAGGTCCTGATCATTGAAAGTATATTCGTGAATTCCGACTCGTAAGGTGCTTGTAAGTCTTACGTCGATATTACTTTTGTTGAGATGAACTTCGTAATAGCCAGGACTGGCTTTTTCACTTTCTTTCTTAAATGAAGAAGCATATCCGGCTTTCCCATCAGCGCCATTATTGAAAAGTACTTTTCCCTGTGTTGGCATTAATAGAATATCGCCATAATCGGGAATTCCTGTTCCGCTCAAATGGGTGTGACTAAAACCATAAATGACCGAATCAGAATAATGGTAGGCTGAACATCCATCCCAGCCTTCGAGTCGTGTATCAGGACTTAATTGAACCATTCCAAAAGGAAGTGTAGCTCCCGGATAAGTATGCCCATGTCCGCCGGTTCCAATAAATGGATTTACTAATTTGTAAGCTTTTTCCGATTCAGAAACAGGTTCGTTTGAATTGCATCCCAAAAGAATCAAGCTGCAAAAGAGCATTACAGAACTGCAAAATTTCATGAAATAACGGGTTTTAATTGTGCCGACTTCCGTGCAAAATACCAAATGTATGCATAGCATATAATGAGTAGGAGAAAGGCAGTTTTGAAAGAGGAGATATCCGTAAAGTAACCATAAAGTGGAGGTATAAATGCCCCGCCGGCTATTGCAGTACATAATATTCCTGAGCCTTGTGGTTTTAATTCACCTAGATCCTCAATAGCGATACTGAATATAGTTGGGAACATGATCGAGTTGAACAGACCAACGCCGAGGATAGACCACATTGAAAGAAGTCCGCTTGTGGACATCGATATTATAATAAAAGATACTGCCAGAATAGAAAAAACACTTAGTACCTTTTTTGGAGAATACGTCTTCATAAGAATGGAGCCAATAAATCGACCGACCATAGCACCACCCCAATAAAACATAACAAAGGAAGCTACGATCCCTTTATTGTCAACATTTGAAAGATCGTCCGGTTGAATGAATGTAATGATCCATCGCATACTTTCGTTTGTACGAATGATCTCAGCAAGGTTCATATCTAAAAAATAGTTCACCAAATAACTCCCAATGGCCACCTCAGCACCTACATAAAGAAAAATTCCAATCGCTCCATAAACCAGTTTTTTATCTTTTAGAGCATCCCTGTAATTCGTATTGATAGATGTATTTAAAACTTTAGGTAGTTTGACGGTCATCACCACAACAGATAATAAAATAAGAGATAAGGCCAAAAGCAAGAAAGGCAATTGTACTGCGGAAGCTTCATTGTCCAAATAAATTTCATTGCTAGCTTGATCGAGTAAAGCAATTTCACTGGACGATTTAATTTTATCACTTAAAATGAAAACCGCTCCTATCGCGGGAGCGATGGTTGTTCCTAATGAGTTAAATGCTTGTGATAAGTTTAATCGGCTTGATGCAGTTTTCTCATCTCCTAAAACGGTTACGTAAGGATTAGCAGCTACCTGTAGTACTGTCATTCCTGAAGCTAGAATAAAATAACCCAATAAAAACAAAGAAAACATTCTAAATGAAGCTGCCGGTAAAAAAAGAAGACAACCTAAACCCATGATAGCTAATCCGACGATAATCCCTTTTTTATATCCTATTTTATGGAGAAGTGCTCCGGCCGGAATAGAGATCAGACCATAAGCGATGAAAAATGCAAACTGAACCAGGCCGGCTTGAAAATAGGTAAGTTCAAAGATCTCCTTTAATCGGGGGATCAATGAATCGACCAGAACTGTTATTAGTCCCCACATGAAGAACAAAGATGTGAGAAGGTAAAAGGATTTTTTAAAATTTGCTGTCATGCTTTAAAAATAAGAATTAATTAGTCTTAGTAACCAGGTAAATACTGCTTGCGGAAAGAATATCTTGCCACTCAAGCACATTGATGTACTTGAGCCATTTTGGATAAATGCAATAGACCTTTTCTAATTTATACCCATCAATCGAGCCTATATAATCGTATTGATCATGAATGTAATAGCAGCTACTAATTTCTTTGTTTTTAAGATAGGTCTCTAATTGAGTACTGGAATAAATAACATCCGAAAGGGTATTTGCAGGTCGGTAAAAAGAAGATTTTAAACTAGCCAATGAGTGGTAGATTTCTTTTTTAGCTGAAACGATCTGTCTATTTCCCGTATCTATATTTTTATATAGATATGAATAATACGAGACTTTTTCATCAGCAGGTTTAAAGATCATAAATACCAATAAAATAACATTCAGACCTAGCGAAAATCGGAATAATCGACGATGCCATCGCTTAATTTCCCGAGTTTTAAAATATTCTTGTAAACCGTAAATAGCGATAAAAATGAAGAGGTAAATAATGGGAAACATAAAGCGAAGTTCCTTATGTCCAATTAAAAAATGGATCATTATAAAAGGAATGATGCTCCATACCAATATATTTTTCGATAATTTTTTTAATCCGAATAAGAAGGCGGTGATCAAGATAATACTTATTGGAGGAACCATTGATAATAGGGGCATTTCGAAATAGAACCACCATGAGAAAATCCCGTATCTGGATGCCCGGCCTTCTATTAAATTCAATTTCAAATAATTAATAGCTGTAAGTACAGATTCATTATAAAACAAGAAATCGAGATAGAATCCGAAGAGGATGATGAGGCTAAAGGCAATGACAGAATAAAGTAAGCTTTTGAAAGGAATTTTTGCAATGATCAACATCCATAAATAGGCACCGAGTACGGCCATTGAAATTTGATAACGGAAAAGGACAGCAAAAGCAAAAAAGGCCCCCATTCCAATGAGGTTTCTATTTTTAGATTGATCCTTTAAGAAAAAATAAATTCCAATTAGAAAGAATAATGCAGAATAATTTTCTGAAGAAAAACGAACGCTGGTATAGGGTACAAACCAAAGCAAATAAGTAGCTGAGTAAAATAAAATCGACCATTTTCTATCCGGGAAATACTTGATGGAAAGAACTTTGTTTAGTTTCGAAATAATGAGCCAAAAAGAGAAAGCAGTAATTATTCGAATGATCATTTCTATTCTAAAAGGGTTATTAATTCCTAAAAAATGAAAACCTTTTATGGCTGAATAGGCTATCCATGGCTGGATCGTAGGACGCATTTTTTCATGAAATTCCCATGGAAGATCATTACTATTTATATAGCCCAGTTTATACTGAGCAAATTCAATAATTTGAAAATATTCATCAGATTGATGTTGACCAACACTAAATATGGCAGTTAGAATAAATACAATTAAACCTAAATATTGTATTCTTTTTTCTATTTGCATTTCATTCTACTGTTTTTTTAGGTTTAAGTAAACTATTGGATCTTAATTATTTATAAGGAAGCGGGATTTTCTTGCATATAAAAGATCAATTCGCCTCCTTTCATTAATTCACTATGATAAAGTCGTAAATCTTTGATCAAATTACCATTTAAAACTACTTTTTCAATATAGACATTGGATTTACTTTGATTTTCTGTCTTTATCGTTAATGTTTTTCCATTTTCAAAGTGTAGGTTTGCCTCTTTTACCATTGGACTTCCAATGACATATTCATCACTTCCCGGAAGAACAGGATAAAAACCTAAAGCACTGAAGATGTACCAGGCACTCATTTGTCCGGCATCATCATTTCCGCAAAGACCGTCTTCTTTATTACTATACATGCTTTCCATGATCATTCTCACTCTCGCTTGCGTCTTCCATGGCTCATTTGTCCAATTGTATAAGTAAGGAATATGATGTCCCGGCTCATTCCCATGAACATAATTTCCTATGATCCCATCTCGAGTGATGTCTTCGTTCTTTTCGATGTAACGATCTTCAATTTCCGTATTGAATATGTTGTCTAAATGAGCAGAAAAAGCATCTTTACCCCCCATCATCCCGATCATTTCATCTAATTCATGTGGTACATATAATCCATAATTCCAGGCATTTCCTTCAATAAACCCTTGTCCATGAGTGTCCATTGGATCAAAGTCAGCCCTAAATTGGCCATCACTTAATTTGGGACGCATATATGCGATTTCAGCATCGTATACATTTTTATAATTTTCAGCTCTTTCCAAATATATTTTTTCTACATCTTCATATTTTGCTTTTGCGGCTATTTGAGCAATGCACCAATCATCATAAGCAAACTCTAAGGTTTTAGAAACCGAAGATGAACTGATGTCTTCAGGTACATAACCCATGCTGATATACTGCTCCAGACCATCATAATATTGCAAATTAGCAGAACTTTCACAGGCTTTTAATGCCTTGTTAATGTCGACATCCGTATTGCCTTTTACAATTGCATCGGCAATGACCGAAACAGAATGATATCCGATCATACACCAGTTTTCATTGGCATAATGACTCCAGATCGGAAGAGCATGATGCACACTCTGATCATAATGAGCCATCATCGAATGGATCATATCATTATTTTTATGTTGCTGAATTAAATTGAAGAGTGGGTGCAGAGCACGGTAAGTATCCCAGAGGGAAAAAATAGTATAGTTTGTAAATCCATCGGATGTGTGAATATTCTGATCCAGACCTCGATAAGAACCATCTACATCTTCATAAATTATCGGACTTAACATAGTGTGATAAAGTGCAGAATAAAATGTCTCTTTTTGTTCCAGTGTTTCGGTTTCAACAATAATTTTGGATAATTCTTTATTCCATTTTGATTGTGTCTCCTTCTTAGTCTTTTCAAAATCCCAATGAGGAATCTCTGCTTCCATATTTTTTAAAGCACCTTCGGTACTAACAGATGAAAGGGCAAATTTAATTTTGATCTTTTCATCCGCTTCGCAAGAAAAATCGAAAAAGGCGCGAATGTTTTTACCGGCCATTTCCGGAAAATTATTTTCTTCATCAAAGCGGCGATAAAAACCATTATACTGAATACGATCATACTTTTTATGGCCATAATTTTTAAATGGCTTTGAGAATTTCATTGCAAAAAATACTTTCCGATCTCTTGCCCAGCCTTTAGTTTGTCGATAACCTGTGATTAAAGAATCATTTTCAACCCGTACAGAAACCCATACATTTTTATCCTCATAATTATAAATATTCGACATTAGATCGAGGATGATATGGGCACTATCTGTTTCAGGAAAAGTATATTGATGAAAACCAACTCTTTCACTTGCGCTTAGTTCAGTCACAATCTTATAGTCATCAAGTAAAACCTTGTAATAACCTGGTTCTGCAGTCTCGTTTTTATGTGAATATTGAGAATGGTATCCACTTCCTTTTATTTTTGAATCTCCCGGTTCCAAACGCAATTCAGCTGTAGTTGGCATCACTAAAAAATCTCCAAGATCAGAATGCCCCGTCCCACTAAAATGAGTATGACTAAATCCAAAGATTGTGGTGTCATTATACTGATATCCTGAGCAGTAACGATATGCTTCTCGATTGTATTCACCATTTATATACATCTCTTGCTGGTTTGTTTCGGGACTCAATTGAACCATTCCAAATGGAGCTGTGGCTCCAGGGAAAGTATGACCCATATCTTTACTTCCTATTAGAGGATTTACAAACTGAATGACTTGCAAGTCCATTTCCTTAGCTTTGGAAGATGTCCTTATATTTTCAGAATCATTTTTACAAGACAACATGAGGAACAGAGTTAGAATGATGAGTAAGAGGTTTTTCATATCTGGGTATTTCATAAAATCAGTAAGGCATTTTTTCTAAGGGTATTTATCGATTTTGAATACCAAAACAATTCAAAATCGTCGAAATGCTTTTCAAAATCTTCTTTTAATTTACCAAAGGTGATCAACTTATTTTCCAAAGTAGGGGATAGGCGTTCCAAACTTTTCGCAAGCCATTCTCCTTTTGATTTCTCTACCTTGATCTCGTAACTCCCTTCATTTGCATGAAATTTCATCACTAAAAGATCTGTTTTTTGACCATGTTTGCTTTTAGATTCTTCCCTTAATATTGCTTTGCCACCTAACCAGATAATTTTATCAGCGGGATGTATAGGAAGATAAATTTCGGATTCAAGCGCATGAAGGATATAATTTTCAGGGATGCTCGTTATTGGAATATTAAATTCAAACCAGTCTTGTAATGGAAGTTCAAAACCGATTCCATGTAAAAAATTAAAAAGCGACTTTTTTAATCCTTCACTAAATTGAGAATGATCAATTCCGGTTTTATCTGAAAACTCAATATCATTATTGGCAAAACTAATTTCCTTATAGTCCGCTATTATTCCATATTCTGATGGACTCAATCCTATAGGACTATGCGCAGTAAGGGCAAATTGATGCCAAAAGGCAGATTGTAGAATATTTAATTCGAAGAATTGGCGTACCATTTCAAGACTATCAATCGTTTCTTGAATCGTTTGACTTGGATAGCCATACATTAAATAAGAATGGACCATAATACCGGCTTCATTCAGATTGCGTGTAACCCGAGCGACTTGCTCTACGGTAACTCCTTTGTTGATAAGTGCAAGTAGTCGATCAGATGCAACTTCTAAGCCTCCTGAAACAGCGATGCAGCCTGATGCTTTAAGCAAGATGCAAAGATCTCTTGTAAAACTTTTTTCGAAGCGGATATTCGTCCACCAGGTGATGTTTATTTTTCGTTTAATAATTTCAATAGCAAAAGATCGCATTAATGCTGGAGGTGCTGCCTCATCCACAAAATGAAATCCTTTTTCTCCTGTTTGTTCGATGAGTAGTTCTACACGATCAACCAGTTCTTTAGCAGCGATAGGTTCATAAAGTTTGATATAATCCAGCGAAACATCGCAAAAAGTGCACATCGACCAATAACAACCGTGTGCCATGGTTAGTTTATTCCATCTTCCGTCGCTCCATAAACTATGCATGGGATTGGCGATCTCGATCACGGAGATGTATTTATTCAATAAAAGATCACTGTAATCCGGTATACCGATCTCCGTTTGTTTATAGTCCTTTTGTTGCGATGAGTTAATATATTTTACTTCATTATCCTGATAAATGAAGGTTCTTTTAAGTTCTTTATCATGTGAATTTGAAAGTTTCTTTATTATCAATTCAAGTGGGAGTTCTCCATCATCAAGAGTGATAAAATCAAAAAATTCAAAGACGCGTTTATCTGTTAATGAGCGTAATTCGGTGTTTGGAAAACCACCACCCATGCAGATTTTTATGCTCGGATAGTTCTTTTTAATAAATTGAGCACAGCGGAAAGCACTATATAAATTTCCAGGAAAAGGAATTGAGAAACAGATCAATTTAGGTTTAATCTCCTCTAATTTTAATTTTAATTTTAGAATTTCTAAAGTGATCTTATCGATATAGCTAGGCGCTGAATTCAATTGATCATAAAGTTCGTCGAAGGAATTTGCGCTTCTTCCTAATCGTTCTGCATAGCGACTAAACCCAAAATTTTCATCGATGCATTCTACGATAAAATCAGAAAGATCTTCAAGGTATAAAGTAGCCAGATGTTTAGCCTGATCTTGAATTCCCATCGAGCCAAAAGCCCATTCAAGGTCATCGATCTGTTCGAAACGAGAAGCTCTTGGTAAATAATTAGGAGAGCAGATCAGTCGGGCAAAATTAGCCTGACTTCCTTGTAAAAAGGCAATAATATCATCTATCGATTTGATATATTCACCTTTTAGTGCAAAAATTCTATTGGCGTTTTCTGAATGAATGCTTTGTTTTTGAAAGGCACTTTCGAATAGTTGAGTTAAGCCCTTTTGGGAGAAGATCTTTAAAATAACTTCAATCCCTAGATCCATTTGAAAAGATTCGATCTTTTTTTTATTTAAAAAGCCCTTCAAATAGGCTGTAGCAGGGTAAGGAGTATTTAGTTGTGTAAATGGAGGCGTGATGAGCAGAAGATCTTTCAAGTACTTTTAAATTTTGATAAAATCATTGACGATGATGCATTAAATATAATTCTCTTTTTTAAAATTATTGAATGGAATCGAAAGTGATATTTAACGATTTCTGCATTGGAATAGGGCTATTTTGTAATCGTGAAAGGATAAATGAACCATATATCTGACCATGAACCAATTCGGCGATCTCAAACGAGGATATGCTTTTTTTAATTTCATCCTTCGCTTGCCCTTCAGCAACGCACTGACTAATGATATTTAATAACTTGTTTAATTGCTGGCGGGTACATTCTTTCAATGCATCGTTGAACCCGGCACATTCTATAGAAAATTTTTGAATCAAACATTCGCTTTGAAAGTGAGAGGATGTGGCATTTATAGTCAGTAACTCAGCAAATTTTCTAAGGCGATGGAGTGGAGTACCGAATTGTTTGTTTAAAAGTACGCTTTGATAAAATGCGCTCGATTGATCACCGTAACGTTCTAATACCTCGATGGCAAACTGCTCTTTTGTTTTAAAGACATAATAAAAAGAACTTCTGGGGTAGGCTGCTGTTTTTAAAATGTCCTTCGTTCCGGTATTAAAATAACCTTGAGTTCTAAAAAGCGATTCTCCAATGCTGAGAACGTGGTCTTTACTATGTTTTTTCATCTTACTGTACTGATTGGTACAACAAATTAGCTAAATTTCAAATGCTTTTTTGAATGGAATTAAATAACTTATAAACAACATATTAACTTATTTACTTTGGACATTAACAACTTCTATTTAAATTTAGTAGAAGTCAATGAATATGCGCTTTTCACTAAGTTAACATCGATATTTTTCAAATTAAGTTATTGCTATTAACTTTCATTTACTTCAAAGAACCCAGCTTTTCTGTCGTATGAAAAATTTTATAGACAAAAAATAAGTGTCTCGAATTATTAAATTTGAGATACTCACAAGGTTCCTTATGTAATAGATAAGATCATTTATATTTAACTTAAATCAATAAATATGACACTATTAACAGGTAAATTAGCTCGGATTATTTTCGCACTTCCCTTTGCAATTTTTGGAATGTTTCATTTTATGAATGAAACTGAAATGGCTGCATTAATTTCTGAATGGCCTATGGCTGCGATATTCGTTTATATCTCCGGAGCAGGATTAATTTTAGGATCGATTGCTATAATGATTGATAAAATGGCACGATTGGCATCTTTATTATTAGCCGCTTTACTTTTATTGATCGTCATATTCGTTCATATACCGGGTATGGGGAGCGAAGATCCAATAATAATGCAAATGTCAATAACTAGTGTACTTAAAGATTTTAGTATGATGGGTGGAGCATTAATTGTAGCAGGTATAAGTAAGGATTAAACCTGCGATTAAAAATAGGAAAAGCCGTGATTACTTATGTGATCACGGCTTTTGCATTTATAAAAGACATTTTTTTTATTCGCTATTCCCCTCCAAATCCAAGTGATTTCTCCAATTCGGGACTCAATTTTGGTAATTTGTTTCTTTGTATTAAATAAGAATTTACATCTGCTAATTCATTAAAAACAAAATGACTGTCGCGCGATTTTTTCAAGTAAGCAGCACCCTCACTACCGCCGGTTCCCAATCTCGATCCGATCATACGGTTTACCATACTTATATGACGTGCCCTCCATGTCGACATTAATTCATCTATTTCGAGTAGGGTATCTAATAATTGAAATGGCATCGTCAATAAAGGATAATCGCGGTAAGTCATAATAAATAAAGCAGATCGATTTGCATCCGCACTTAAGCGACGATTTTCATTGAATTCTTTGCTAAAGAATAACTTTTCGAAGCCTTCTAAATTACCCATTTCCTGTTCTGATAAAGTAGCAGCATATGCTGCTTTATAATCCGACCAGAAAGGGTGATCATCTTCTCCAATTACATGATTCGAAACATAGTCATTCCAATATTCTTTATTGAAAAAAGGCATCCTTTCGAGCCAGGTAGTAATCAATTCAATCAGCGATGGATTTTTTTCGACTTCATCAATTGCCAAAATATGCTCAGGACGTAAATGTGCACGATAAAATTCTTTTCCATGACGATCTGAAAAACGGAGGCCCATCATCGCTTCCAACATTTTAAATTGAAAACTTTGAAATCCACTGGCAGGACGAAGATCATCTCTAAAATCTAAAAAATCTAGCGGGGTCATTGTTTCAATAACATCAACCTGTTTTATGGCCAATTCCCAAATCGTAGCGATTCGTTTCAATCGGTGAACAACCGTATAAATATCAGGCGAGTTATCATTAACCGAAGGTTTATTCATGATCCTAACGATCGACTCCATTTCATATTTCATCTGCTTAAACCAGAGTTCATAGGCTTGATGAACGATAATAAAAAGCATCTCGTCATGTGCTTCATTTCCATTCTTTTTACTTTCTTGGTCCTGAGCGTTTAATAATTTATCTAATTGGAGATAATCTCCATAATATATTCCGTCTTCTCTATTCATTTGTTTTATTTTATTAAAGGCATGAATGTATATAAAAAATCACTTTGAGCACCCTTTCTCTTCGATAGATAACAAAATTTCCAATTACAGTGATTTGACCTAAGATCTGAATTACACTTTAATCTTTTCTATTTCTTAAAAATCCGTAGCGTTCAGAATAGTCGAGCATTTGATGAACAAAATCAGTTGGATATTCAACGCTTACCTCACTTATGTTTTTATCAGAATCCAAATTGGCGCTAAGTTCAGGATTTACAAATCCATTATAAGGTGGAATATTTAATTTTTCTACTCTCTCCATTACTTCTTGATGGGTTGACAGATCCACTTTAACGGCATATTTTTCGACAAGTTTGCGCCCCGTCTCATAATCTCCTTCTGATTTTATATTTTGAATAATGATAAGTAATTCAGCGAATAAGCCACGTAGTTTATCATAATCATGAATTTTATAATAGCTTTTTCCATCTCGTACTATTCGCTCGATCACATTCTCGTCTCTTCCTTTTTCATAAGCCCAACTTGCTACCAGCATTCGATTTCGCATATGCGATTCTTCAATAATATTTCCTAATTCTATTCTTCGCAATTGAACCAGCAATCCATTTCTTATGTAACCATCATATTCTGTTTTTCCAACTTCTAAGCTTTTGATGAGTCCCATTTTTATTAATTCAGGATCGAATATAAAATACAAAGCCACCAGATCAGCTCGAGCTTCTTCCAATGTAGAAGCATAATTCTTTAAGGTTTCTTTAGGTGTTCCTACACCCGGTTTTAACTGACCACTGGCATGACCGACTACTTCGTGTAAAGCAGTGTGCATATGACTTGCTGTGAAAGCATGCTCTTTATAACGATTTATTTCTTCTTTGTCATAAGCAAATTCATTAATGATATCATCATTACTCGACTTCTTATAAGCATCGCTAATATTTCCTAAACTCACCGATTTTGAACCGTGTTCTGCACGAATCCAGTTTGCATTCGGAAGATTAACTCCTATTGGACCTGCAGGGGAGGAGTCGCCCGATTCTGATGCAACATTTACTACCTTATAACTTACTCCTTTTACATTCTTCTTTTTGTATTCCTCCTTGATCGGAGAGTGATCTTCGAACCATTGAATCTTTTCAGAAATGGCACTCATCCTTTCAGATGCTTCAAAATCCCTAATCTGAACAATGCTCTCATAAGCTCCTTTCGAACCTAAAGGATCGCTATAAACCTCAATAAAACTATTGATATAATCGATGTCGCCTTCTGTGGCATTTGTCCAGGCGATATTATAGTCATCCCATACTTTTAGATCACCGGTCTTATAATATTTTATTAAAAGCTCAAGGGCTTCTTTTTGCGCTTGGTTCTCGGCATAATCACAAGCCTTTTCTAAATTCGCTATAATCTCTTTTATTGCCGATCCATACATTCCATCAGCCGTCCATTTTGCTTCGGCAAGTTTGCCATTAGCCAATCGGACCAATTTTGAATTCAGTCCATGAGAGATCGGCCTCTTATCAGAAGGATCGTTCATTTTTGCATAAAAGTCCTGCGCTTCTATCTCAGTAATACCAGGATCATAAAAATTTACGCAAGAAGAGAGCAGGAGGTCTTTTTCTGGATCTAAACTCACTTTTTTAGCGTCGATTTCAGGATTGAAAATAACTTCTAGTAATTCATCTGAGATTTTCAGTCCACAGTTTTCTATCAAGGAAAGAAAGTAGCTTTTACTATATTCAGGAATGAACTTATCATTCGAATAATGATGATGAATCCCGTTTGAAAACCATACTCTTTTAATATAGATCAAAAACTGATTCCATTCACTACTTGTTCTGTCCCCTGAAAAGTTTTTGAAAATACCTTCCAAGATCTCACGTATTACTAAATTGTGTCGGTAGTTTTGATCCCAAATTATATCTCTTCCACTAAAACCTGCCTGAGATAAATAATATACCAGTGTCTTTTGATTTAAACTCAATTTCTCCCAATCCGGAATAGTGTATCTGATCACACGAATATCTGCAAAGCGATCTACTTCATATTCAAAATGATCTTGTTTTTTCTTTGATTCTTTTACTTTCATCGGCGTTTTAGAGGGATCGATATTTTGTGACATTGGAAATGAGATTGAATTTCGGCTTAAAGATAAGTGGCTTTAGGTTTTCTTTTGAAAACAAATACAATTTATTCTGTCTTTTATGAACGACTTTGTTTAAATAAATACAAATAGGGTCAGGATTTACTCTCCTTCTTATCCTTAAAATCGTAGTGAATTACAATTCGTTTATCAGGGTATTTTTTTCTGAGTTGAGATCTTATTTCTTCTTGACGAGTATGATCCTGCTTCCAGTGTTGATCTTCCAACTCAATTTCCTCTTCATCATCTTCTAATTCCCAATCGAATGGTTTTCTTTGTGGGCCTTCATTTCTGTAATAGTAGGCAATCACAAATCCGGCAATACCACCCCATAAATGACTTTCCCAGGATACATGTTCTTTAATGGGAAATATCCCCCAAATTAAACTACCATATAAAAATGCAACGAGCAATGAGAGTGCGATCAAACTTTTTTCTCGCCTTAGGATCCCTGACATAAATATAAAACCTGCCAAAGCATAAACAATCCCTGACGAGCCGATATGAAATGATTCTCGAGCAGACAACCATACCAAAAATCCTGTTAGAAAATATAAAACAAAAATCACCTTAACTCCGAGCTTGCCATAGAAATAAAAGAGCGCAGTACCAAGTATAAGTATAGGAATTGAATTATTTCCTAAGTGCTCCAAAGAACCATGAATAAAAGGTGAAAATAGAATTCCTTTTAGTCCTGAAGCATCACGTGGGTAAACTCCATAAACCGAATAATTCAAGTCATAGAGATTATTCAGGAAATAGGTTAAAGCCATTACAAAAACAAATAAAAGCCATGGCAACAAACTTTGTAAAAGACGTTTTTTATTTGATTTTTCCATTTTAAACTTTCCTCTATTTAAAAATATCTTCCTTTATCCCAAAGTATTACTGTTCATCACTAATGCCTCATAATTATTGTTAAAGTAAGCTTAAGTCTTTTAAAGTGATTCAAATTTTATATAATATTGAAGTAACTAAAACCAAACCCATCATGAGGACTTTTAAATTTGCCCTTACTTTTTGTGCTACTTTATTTTTCACTACTGGTGTTATTGCGCAATCCGAAGAAAACAAACAAAAGGAAAAAACGACTGAAACAAAAACCATTGAAACTTCAGAAGTTTCTGCTGCTTATGCAATTTCTTTGTTCAATTTCATTTCTTTAAGTGAAGAAAAGAAAGACACTTTAGAAGAAACCAGCGAAGACAGAACCAATAGATTTTTCGAATTGATTCATGCTTTTATTTATGAGAACCCTCTTTCCTTTTTAATCTTCTCGTAAGCTTCTTTTACCTTTAAAAATTTTTCATTCGCCGCTATCCTAAATTCGTCTCCAAGGTGACTTACCTTATCCGGATGGTATTTTACAGCCATTAATCGATACGCTTTTTTAACTTCCGTATCACTTGCACTCTCTGTTATTTCAAGAATTACATAAGCATGAGCAATATCTTTATGAAACATTGCTTCGATCGATTGATAATCCAGATCACTAATTCCCATGTAAGTAGCAATTTGTTTGATCACCTCCACTTCCGAAGTATGCACATGTCCGTCTGCCTTTGCAATGTTAAATAGGTAGTGCAATAGTTGGAGGCGTAAGGGATGCTCCATATTAAAGCGAATTTGCTCAGCCACCTCTTTTATTGGGACCTCTTTTTTTAGGAGTTCTTTTAAAAGCAGCATTGCTTCCTTCGTTTTCGATTCACCAAATTGAACTACAAAAAAGGACCGGATATAATCCAGTTCTGATTTTAATGATTGTCCATCCGCTTTCATCACTACTGAAGAAAGTGCTAATAAGCTCAACACAAAATCATTAGGTGTCGTTTGATGCCTGAATCTGGAATAACTCCTTCTTTGACCCTGAACTTCCGGAGATCGCTCGGTATTGTCAAACATCGATCCAACCGCAAAGCCAAAAAGACCTCCTAATGGTCCTCCCAGAGCCCATCCAAGTGCTCCTCCGAGCCATTTACCATAATTACTAGCCATAACTTATTTCAAACTATTTAAAGTGATTTGTATCTAATAATGTAATAGGATTAAACTACCAGGAACCTCCGGCACCACCGCCACCGCCCATACCACCACCGAATCCTCCAAAACCGCCACTTGATCCGCCGCCACCGCTAAATCCACCCCAGCCACCACCGTGACTTTTTCCTGAATTTGATAATAGCCAAAAAGCGGTCCAGAAAGCAATATTATTAGTGCTTGCATAGCGTCTTGCACGAGCAAAAGTACCGACGAATATGAAGAACATGATCAATAGAAAAACGAATATAGGCAGCCAGGTTTCTTTGTTTTCGCCACTTCTTTTTTGATATTCACCACTATCAATTTCTCCTTTTGCCAATCCCATCAGAGTATTAACCCCATTTAATATCCCTTGATAATTATTTCCGTTTTTAAATTCAGGGATCATTTCATTTTCCACAACCAATATACCTGTAGCATCCGGTATTGCACCTTCAAGTCCATAACCAGTGGCAATAAAGACTTCCCCTCTTGAATCGGATGTTTTTGGCTTAACGAGAATTACGATTCCATTATTCAATTCCTTTTGTCCAACACCCCATTCGCTGATAACGCGCTGACCATATTCATATGGTTGAAGATCATTTAGATCATCAACCGAAAGAAAAAGGATCTGATTGGAAGTTTCAAGTGCGAAATTTTCAAGAATGCCATTTAACTCTTTTGCTTCTTCATTACTAAGGAAATGAGCATAATCAAATACAAGATCTTTTTCTGCAGGTCGCGGTAATATGTCTTGTGCATTCGATCCAAACGAAAAAGTGAGTAAGAGCCCTATTAAAGCGATTGTTTTAATTAAAGGAAATTTCATTGCTTAATTCGTTTTTGTCATTTGATTGATAAGGGAAAAAAGTCTGTAGCTGCTTTCCCGCTTTGTCGATGCCTCTTATAAGTCCACCCGATAAATCCCCATCTTTAAAAAGCGGAATCATTTCATCTCTAATGTCTTGCCAAAACTGATCTCCTACTTTCGCATGGATTCCGGCATCTCCTATTACAGCGAACTTATGGTCTTTCAAAGCGATATAAAATAAAATTCCATTCCGCTCGTCTGTTTTATGCATTTCCAGTTTTTTAAAAATAAATGCTGCATGATCTAAAATATCTTCCTTGCACCTGGATTCCACATGAACTCTGATCTCTCCTGAGGTATTTAATTCTGCCTCTTCGATCGCTTTGGTCACCCTTTGTTGATCTTCCTTTTCAAAGGAAGTAAATTCCTTTTCTGCCATAATTAAAATTTCACTTCTGGTGCTTCTTCGCTTCCTTCCTTCGCTTCAAAAAATGCTTTCTTTTCAAGTCCTAAAAAACCTGCGTAAATATTTGTCGGGAACTGTCGGATGATTTTATTGTAATCACCTACAACCGTATTGAAATTTCTTCTCTCAACTGAAATTCTATTTTCAGTTCCTTCAAGCTGCGCTTGCAATTGAAGAAAATTCTGATTTGCTTTCAAGTCCGGGTATTTTTCCACAACCACCATTAAACGAGATAAAGCACTACTTAAACCATCTTGTGCTTGTTGAAATTTCTGAAGCGAGGCTGCATCTAAATTATTGGCATCTATATTTACAGAAGTAGCTTTTGATCTGGCTTCAACAACAGCAGTAAAGGTTTCCTGCTCATGTTCTGCATAGCCTTTTACAGTAGCAACAAGATTTGGGATTAGATCTGCCCTTCTCTGATATTGGTTTTCAACCTGGCTCCAGGCTTGCTCTACCTGCACATCCATAGCAACCATTTTGTTATAGGTGTTCTTAATATTAGAATAAAGAAGTATAATTCCAATAATTACTACTCCTAATATTATCCAGCTTTTTTTTATGTTTCCTAGCATTTTCTTACGGTGTTAGATTAATTAAAAAAAAAGTCGCTATCCAGATTTATACTGGAATAGCGACTTTTCTATTTGTTTAAATTTTGATAATGTATTTTTTATTTGATAAGTTCTAAACTTCGTTTTATAAAAGTAGTCAATTCTGACCCTTTTAACATTCCTTGAGATAATAATGCAAGGTCGATTGCTTGTTTTGTTAATTTCTGGCGTTTAGCTTCTGTTTTAGTATCAGCAATTGTAACGATTAAGGGGTTATTGCTATTGACAATTAAAGTATAACTCTCCGGCATTTCACCAAACATCGTCATACCGCCACCACCAACTAATTGCTGTTCTTTAAGTCGTCGCATAAATTCCGATTGAGTGATGATCATTGGAGCTTCACTTTCGTTTAAGCTTGCAACTTGTACAGTAAATTTTTGGTCATTTATTGTAGAGGTCACTAGTTCCTGCAATTTATCTTCTTGATCTTTATTCAGTTTAGAAGGAATTTCTTCATCCTTTTCGATCAATTTAGATAAGGTATCGGCATCAACGCGAGCAAAAGTAATATCAGCATTTTTTTGTTCTAATTTTTGAATATAATGGCTCGTTAATGGACCATTCATAATTAAAACATCATATCCTCTGTCATTTGCAGCTTCAATAAAAGCATGTTGTTCTATCTTATCATTTGCATACAAGAAAACAGTTTTTTTGTCTTTATTCTCTTGATTTGCTTTTACTTTTTCTTTGTATTCTTCTAGCGTAAAGTACTTTCCTTCCGTGTTTTTAAATAATGAGAATTGGTCAATTTTATCGCCGAATTTTTCATCACTCAAAGAACCATATTCCATAAAAAGTTTAATATCATCCCATTTAGATTCCAGATCTTTTCGATCTTTATTAAACAATTCCTGAAGTTTATCTCCTACTTTTTTGCTGATATAACCTGATATTTTCTTTACCTCATGATCTGCTTGTAAGTAAGATCGTGATACGTTTAAGGGAATGTCCGGTGAATCGATCACTCCTTGTAAAAGTGTCAGGAATTCAGGAACGATATTCTCAACATTATCAGTAATAAAAACTTGATTACTATAGAGTTGAATTTTATTTTTTTGACCCTCGAAATTATTTTTAAGCTTTGGAAAATATAAAATACCGGTCAAGTTAAAAGGATAATCTACATTCAAATGAATATGGAATAGAGGATCCTCAAAATTCATAGGATAAAGTTCACGGTAGAATGCCTTATAATCTTCATCACTAAGATCGGCTGGTTTTTTAGTCCAGGCGGGACTTGGATTATTGATAATATTGGCAACTTGGATTTCTTCTTTCTCTACTTTGCCGTCTTTATCTTTCTTTCCTTTCTTGTTGTCAATCATTTCTGATTTTGTACCGAATTGAATCTCAACTGGAAGGAATTTACAGTATTTGTTTAGGATACTTGAAATACGATCATTTTCCAAAAATTCTTTAGAATCCTCATTGATATGAAGCACGATGGTCGTTCCTCTTTCCGTTTTTTCGATTTCTTCCATTTGGTATTCCGGACTTCCATCACATTCCCAGCGTATTGCTTTCGCGTCTTCTTTGAATGATTTTGAAAAGATCTCAACCTGATCAGCTACCATAAAGGCAGAATAAAAACCAAGTCCGAAATGACCGATGATAGCGTTTTCGGATTCCTTATATTTTTGAACGAATTCTTCAGCTCCTGAAAAAGCAATTTGGTTGATGTATTTTTCAACCTCTTCACCCGTCATACCTATTCCCTTATCCTTAATGGTTAAAGTTCCCTTTTCTTTATCAATACTCACTTCAATTCGAGTATCTCCAATAGCTCCTTTAAACTCACCTGAGGCAGATAGTGTTTTTAACTTTTGGGTTGCATCAACACCATTCGAAACCAATTCTCGTAAGAATATTTCGTGGTCTGAATAAAGGAATTTTTTGATTATCGGAAAGATGTTTTCCGTTTGAATATTAATGTTTCCGGTTTGCATAATGTATTTTATTTTGATATCACTTAGTCAAAAGATATACCATTAAGCGATGACTGTCAATTTGGCAAAATCAAGGAATGAAAGGGGGCAGAATAAAAAGTATTAACTGCGGAATTGTCATTTTAGTAGAAGGGTAGAACATAGAAAAGTAGAGTATAGAAAAAAAAGCTTCCAGGAAAGTATATTTTTAATTTGATGAGATAATTTTAAATTTTCTTAACCACGAAGGTACAAAGTAGGCACAAAGGCCACTAATAGGTTTTGTAAAACTTGTGACCTTTGTGCCTACTTCGCTAACTTTGTGCTTACTTTTTTAAATTCTTTTGTAAATATTTTCAATTAAAACCGGCTAACTCTAGTAATAATAGGACATTGTACTATTATTTAACTTATTAAAAGAATGAATTTATATTTACGCATGTAAAGACAAAACAGCATTTACGGCAATGGAAGAAGGAATGAACACTAACCCAAATCTGGATCGATTACCTCCACATTTAAAGCAATTTATAAAGCCTCAGAATTATGAGGATTATAGTGCTATTGATCAGGCAGTTTGGCGTTATGTAATGCGGAAAAATATTTCTTATTTACCAAGCGTATCTCACGAATCATATTTAACAGGACTTGAAAAGACCGGAATCTCCATAGAAGAAATTCCAAGTATGTACGGAATGAATCGGATCCTTCAAAAGATCGGTTGGTCGGCTGTTGCGGTAGATGGTTTTATTCCACCCAATGCTTTTATGGAGTTTCAAGCCTATAAAGTCTTGGTGATTGCATCGGATATCCGTCAATTAGAAAATATTGAATACACTCCGGCACCGGACATCATTCATGAAGCCGCAGGCCATGCGCCCATTATTGCAAATCCTGACTATGCCGAATACTTACGCAGAATAGGGGAGATAGGAGCAAAGGCCATTCTAAGCGATTATGATAATCAGATGTATGAGGCGGTGAGGAAATTGTCGATTCTAAAAGAAGCACATTCAACTACAAAGAAAGAATTAGAAGAAGCTGAGTTCGTATTGGAAAAGTTGCAAAATCAAAAAGTACCTTTATCTGAGATGGCACAGATTCGGAATCTGCACTGGTGGACAGTCGAATATGGTTTAATTGGAACATTAAAAGATCCTAAAATTTATGGAGCCGGATTACTATCATCTATTGGAGAAAGTATGTATTGCATGACCAATGAAGTCAAAAAACTTCCTTTTACGATCGATGCAATCCATCAAGAATTTGACATTACAAAGGCCCAACCTCAATTATTTGTAACACCCGATTTTGCTTATCTAATGCAGGTTTTAGAAGAATTTGCAAATTCAATGGCCCTAAGGAAAGGAGGTCACCGTGGATTGAAAAAATTGATTGAATCTAAAAAAGTTGGAACCATAGAATTGAGTACTGGATTACAAATTTCAGGTGTTTTTTCAAGAATGATTCTCAATGAAGACAATGAAGTAATCTTTTTTAAAACCGAAGGTGAAAGTGCTTTGGCTTATCGAGAAAAGGAATTGATAGGTCATGGAATTTCTAATTATAAAGACGGATTTTCATCGCCCTTAGGAAAACTTAAAAGTGTAAACCTCGCCATTGAAGATATGAGTCCTGTAGATCTAAAAGCCTACAATTTCTATGATGGAAAACGTATTGTATTTGAATTTGATAGTGGTATCAAAGTCGAGGGAGTGAATTTAACAGGAATTCGGACTACAAATGGAAAATTGATTTTAATCCAATTTATCGATTGTATGGTGACCTATAAAAACGAGATCCTTTTTAGCCCGGAAGACGGAACCTTTGATATGGCAGTTGGAAAGGAAATTATTTCTGCTTTTGCAGGTTCGGCCGATTTTAACTCATTTCCAAATTTATATCAAAGCTCATTAACGAAAACCATTAAAGCCGAAAAATCTGAAAAGAATAAGATCTTGGAGTCGCTTTATAAAGAGCTCAGAAAAATAAGAGAAACAAGTCATCCGGATCAGAAGAAACTAGAACAATTATTTGATCAAATTGAAAAAAATCATCCAAGTGATTGGCTACTAAGTTTGGAGCTTCTGGAGATTTCAAATTCTGAAGTCCTGAATACAAGAATAAAGACTTATTTAAAAGCGCTTTATGAAAGGAAAAGTCAATTAAAGAGACTTATTGTTGATGGGATGGAGTTGTTAAATGAGTGACTAAGTGGATAGGTGACTAAGTAAAAGAGTGACTGAGTAAAAGAGTGACTAAGTAAAAGAGAGAATGAAAGAATAAAGGTTAAGAATTACTGTCTCCCTGAGCTAGTTTACCCTGAGTCCTTCTCCGTCCGCGTGTCGCCGTAGATTTAGCGGAGGCACTAGTATTACGAAGGACGAAGCATTTGCCGAAGGGAAGGGTATTAGGGTAGATGAAAAGAAATACAAAATCCTAAGCTCTAAATCCGAAATAAATTCAAATGTTCAAATACTAAAAATTCAAAAAGGAATTATCAATGAGGAAAAGGTTTGAACCTCCACTCTGTTTCGTGTGTGGTAAGTTTTGAAATTATTTTTTTTGAATTTGATTTGGATTTAGAGTTTTGTGCTTTAAGGAGGGTCGGAAGCTTTCCTCACCCTCGCCTGTATCCGCCTTTGGAGGAATGCCCCGCACCATGCTATTTTTTTTTCTCCGAGCTTCGCGCTTCGAGCTTCCAACCATTTTTATTTTTGCATTCACTCATCCACTTACCCGCTTACCCACTCATCCACTCAAATAACCTTACAATCGCTCTTCTTAATCCAACCGATCTCTCCATTGCTTAGCATGATCTCGTACCAATCATTATTTTCATCCTTGATATTCACTTTAAGACCATCATGAATCACAAATATTCTCGCTCCTGTTGATTTTGGCTCACTCATCACATCTACTTTAGGGGTAAATATGATCGCTTGATTGACATTCTCAATATTATTTTTAGCAGTTCGGGCTAAGAAGAAGGTAAATAAGGCAATGAGAATAAAAAGAGTTCCTAACAAAGCTGAGAATTTTTTAACGAAATCCGGGACTTTTAATACGGCCAAAACAAGTACCATAAAGCCTGCAATCATTAAATAGATAGACAAATTTGCCCAAAAATTGATACTCCGATCCTTAACAAAAGAATTCCAGGATGCAGAAAATGCGGTCTTTGGCATTTCCTGAATATTATCTGAAATATACTTTTGAGCCTGTTTCAAATTCGCTAAAGTATTTTCATTTTGAGGATCATACTTTAAAGATCGTTCATAATATAAAATGGCCGATGGAATTTCCTTTATTTTAAAATAACAATTTGCAATATTATAAAATAGAACAGGGGAGCGGTAATCCATTTCTATCGAATGGTATAGATCTAGTGCTTTTTGATATTCTGAAGCTTCATATAATTTATTTG
>JAHECK010000026.1:31950-32716 GCA_024641785.1 Flavobacteriales bacterium
ATCTGTGCAGAATCAGCCTGCATCTCAGCCATTGCAGTGGATCCAATAAGCAATGTAAAAGTTAAGATCAATAGATTTTTCATCCTACTTGTTTTTCAATATTAGCAATTACATTTTTTGTTTGAGTAATCAAATCTTGTTTTGATACTTCTCCCATTGGCGCAAAACGTGCCATTTCACATGCTTCGATCACTTTTAACACTTCATCGATCGTATTTTGCTCTATTTTCTTTTGACTTAACCTCATTTTTATTTCCTCCTTACTCATTTCAGCGATCCCCATATTTATTCGATCCTGTATATACCCGTAGATCGCAGCAAATATCCCATCGTAAAATAATTTCCCATCGTTCAAATGATCTTCTGCTTTCTTTAGTATTTTGTATGCTTTTCGCTGTGCTTTTCTCATTTTTTGACCAACGATATCTTTTGAGCTAGCTTCGATCTTTCGCTTGGCAAAAATTAAAATGAGAAATAAAAGTCCGGGAGAAATTAATAAAAGGTAATATCTGAACGATCCAAATAAATATTCGCCATTTGGAATAAAAAGTGGGGCAGAGTTATTAATATATCGGATATCCTCTTCTAAAATTTGAAACTCCTGTTTATCTATATTACTGTAAACTACACCCGCGCTATTTTCACCACTTCCTTTTTCAACACTGATATTAATTGATGGACTATTAATGGTTTTATAGGATTTTGTTCCCAGATCGAAGTAAGAAAAACTGATCCCCGGTATTGTGTAATCGCCCTGATGTCTCGG
>JAHECK010000027.1 GCA_024641785.1 Flavobacteriales bacterium
CCTTTCAAATAGTCCCCACTAATCTTAGGCTCTAGTTCTTTTTCTCTTCTTTTTTGATCTTGATCATCCTGGACTTATATTTTAAAGTCTCTTAGCTATTAAATCATTAGTCATAAATGATCCTTATAAAGTTAATTTAATTGCTCTTAGTTTGAAATTTAGCGTTTTCTCATTATCCTTCTTTCTACACTTAAATTTCATGTTGTTTTCGAATAATTTAAGAACAAAAATGCTTGCTCACAGTAACAAAAGTCATCCTGCTAGCAAGGCTAAAACTATAATTTTAGTCTATAAATTCTTAAACTCTTTAGTGATGAAAAAAATAGCATTGTTTTTAGCTTTATTGGTCATAGGAGGATATGGGCTTAACGCTCAGGATCAAGTCCAAGACCGAGATCAAACGCAGGATCAACTCCAGGATCAATTAATGCTGGTAGATGGGGATCTTTTACAGATAAGGGATCGTGACCAAATCCAACTCCAAGACAGAGTAAACCTAAGTGATGGAACGGTTTTAAGTCCAAATGGAGAATATCAAAACAGAGAACAAAAACAGCTTCGTTTAAAAGATGGAGAATGCATGGATATGGACGGAAATAAGTTTAAAAATGAATACCAATACCGTCTTCAAATTAAACAGCAAGATGCTACAATGAGTGAAGCTCAAGTTCAAAATGGAAATCAAAAAAGGATGATGTACACCATGATCGATGGAAATGTATATCAAATTCAAAATCAAGAACAGATCCAGGTAAAAAAACAAATGAAACTTTCAAATGGGATTGTTGTGAATCCTGATGGTTCCTATATTAATCAAGAACAAAAACAACTTAGACTTAAAGATGGGGAATGCATAAATATGAGTGGGGTCATGTATAAAAACATGTATCAACAACGAAAAATGGTGATGCAGCAAAACATGAAACCCAATCAAAACATGATGAAAAATAAACAACAAGCAAAACCGGCTACTCCTAAACAAAACAATAAATAGTCATTTTGATCTAATTTAAATGAGCTCTGTTTAATTACAGAGCTCATTTAATAAAAAATCATTATTACCATGAAGGTCAGATCAATACTCTCTTTTTTTATGTTTTTTTTGTTTCTATTTGATCTTCCGGCTCAAAACAGTGCAAATTCATCTACGGATGTTACCTATGTTGAGAGTTCTTATTTTTTAAGCGACCTGGGCTTTGCCAGTGATGCGGTTTTTATGGGAAGGGTAGATTCTATTCCCGCACCATACTTATTCCCCTCCTTTACTTACTTTAATAAATCAGGTTTTTTTGCCAGTACCTCTTTATCATTTTTAACAAAAAAAGAGGATCAACGTGTTGATTTGATATGGCTTAGCGCCGGTTATATGTATGATAAAAAAAAATTTAGCACTGGTATTTCGGCAACGGCCTATTTATATAGCGACTATAGTTATAATGTGCAGTCACAAATGCTTGGCGCGATTTGGGCTTTTGTTGCTTATGATTTTAAAATTGTAAATCTTGCGCTTACAGGGAGTAGCAGTTTTACGAAGGATGGGGAAGTGGATTTTTTTACGGGCGCTATTCTAGATCACGCCTTTTTTGCACTTGATAGTTCTCTTATCATTGCACCCGGTATTTCATTGTATGGCGGAACCCAGAATTTTTATGAGCAATATTATAATAATGGGAGTTCAGGAAAACCTATGGGTAGCGGAAGTTCTCATGGTTCATCAGGGCAGGGTAGTTCAGACAGTAGTATTTATATAAATGAAGTTTCTAAGTTTAATATTCTCAATATCGAATTGAGTCTTCCTATTCAATATTATTATAAATCCTTTATTTTTTCATTCACACCTTCTTATGCCTTTCCGCAAAATCCATCCACTTTTATAAGTGGAGAAAGTATTGTGGAAGAGGAATTAAATAATGTCTTTTATTTTTATGTAGGAGTGGGTTATTGGTTTTTTACAAATAAGAAAAAGCGTTGATTATTTTTTATTTTGTTTCTTTAATTAGAAAATTACTCGGGGACATTACTTTGTTTTCATTTCTATATTAAAACTCGTAATAAGATCAGAAATCCGAGATTTTAGCTATTTTTTTGATTTTTCAGCCTCTTTTTGAGCTTTTTTCTCTTCTTTTTCCTGTTTTTTGAAATAACTACGGAAAAGGAAATTCGACTTCATCGCTTCCATATTTTCATTCAATCGTTCTGAACCTTGCTCAATATTCTGCATGGTGCTATCGAGTCGCTGTACAAAAATACTATCCTGAATCAAATAATTTACAGCTCCTTCTCCTTCATTCAAATTTGCGATGAAGATATGAAGTTCAGCAAGCATGGTGTCGATCTCCAAGCTCGATGCTTCCAGATTTGAAATAAGTAGCTTTACTTTTTCACCGGATAGCGAATCTTTTAAGATCACACCGGCAGGACTATTTTCGAGGGTTTCTCCTTTAAAGAAATCATTTATCTCACCCATTGCGAGGTTGGCATTATCGCTTGCAATTTTAAGATTAGCTACTGTTTTTTGTAAGTTTCCGGCCATTGAACTATCGAAGATCAGTTTTCCAAGAGCACCCTCTCCCTTTACCAGTGCATTTGTTAAAATAAGCAGATCTTCGGTGAGCAAAGCAGCATTTTCATTGGTTACGTTCAGCGTTTGCAGCATGTCTTCGGAGGCGATCCTGCTAAGACTTCTAATTTCATCACCGGCTTGCACCAATTCGGCACTTCCTTTTCCAGGGGTGATGTTTATGATCATACTTCCTACCAATCCATCAGAACCTATGGCAGCGATCGCATCTTTTTTGATATGCTTAAGCATATCTTCTTCGATGGTCATACTCACCTTGATGGTGGTGTCATTCGTCATTTCAATTCGGCCTACTGTTCCAACATTAATTCCGGAAAAACGCACGTTGTTCCCCACCTGTAATCCATTTACATTTTTAAAAACGGCACTTATTTCAAAATTTGATCCAAACATCTGCTGTCTGCTTCCAATGATATATATGGAAAAAATTAAAAGCATGGTTCCGACAATTACAAAAATGCCCAGCTTCATTTTTTGTATACTTGATTTATCCATGGTATTATTTTTTAAAAAACGCTTCTACTTTTGGGTCATTTGAATCATCCAGTTCAGCAAAAGAACCTTCAGCATAGTCGATACCATCGACCAGTAAGATCATTCGATCTGCAATTACTCTTGCGCAATCCACATCATGAGTGATGATCAGAGAGGAGGTCTTATACTTTTTTTGGATACTTCGCATCAATTCTATGATCTCTTTTGCAGTAATTGGGTCAAGGCCGCTGGTGGGTTCATCATATAAAATAATTTTTGGTTTTAAGATCAGGGTTCGAGCCAGCGCTACCCTTCGTTGCATTCCTCCCGAAAGTTCAGATGGCATCAGATCGATCGCATGAGCAAGGCCAACATTTTTTAAAGCTTCCAAAACTAAAGTTTCAGTTTTACTGCCAACCCCCATTCTTTCTCGATGCCTTCTAAGTGGAAATTCTAGATTTTCACGCACGGTCATCGAATCATACAAAGCACTCCCCTGAAAAAGAAAACCAATATCCGATCTCAATTCATCGAGTTCTTCATGGTTAAGTTCTTCAATTTCTTTTCCCATGATCTCAACAGAGCCACTATCAGGATGCATTAAGCCTACCAGACATTTTATCATTACCGATTTCCCGGAACCGGACTTGCCCATAACAACAAGATTTTCACCATTATAGAGCTTCATATTAAAGCCATTCAATACATGATTGCCTGCAAAACTTTTATAAAGGTCTTTAATGATGATCACCGCTTCTTTTGCAGGGTTTTTTGTGGTCGATATTTCCTTTTCTGTGATCATTTTATAATTCATAAAAAATATCGGTAATAAATACAGCTATAAAGTCAAAAACGAAAAGGAGCATGGAAGTAAAGACTACGGCCGTATTAGCGGCAACACCTACACCTACGGTTCCTTTCTTACAATAGTAACCTTTAAAACAACCCACCAATCCGATCGCAAATCCAAAAAAGAAGGACTTAATCGTCGCAGGTAGCAGATCTCCAAATTCGAGAGAATCAAATGCTTTGTAGAAATAAAGTTGAAAGGAAACTTCTCCTCGAAAATACTCGATGAGTGCAGAACCATACAGCGCTATAGCATCTCCAATAATAACAAGCAGGGGGAGCATTAATGTAGTGGCTACGATACGGGTAACAACTAAATATTTAAAAGGATTTGTTCCAGAGACTTCCATGGCATCAATTTGTTCAGTGACCCTCATCGAGCCCAATTCAGCCCCTATACCTGATGCGATCCGACCGGCACAGATAAGTGCAGTGATCATCGGTCCTAATTCTCTTACAATAGAAACACTTACCATACGTGGCATCCATGAAGCAGCACCAAACTCAACGAGAGTTGGCCGTGTTTGCATAGTTAAAACGAGTCCAAGAATGAAACCGGTAACCCCAACCAGTACGAGTGAGCGATTTCCTACGTTATAACATTGTCGGAGGAGTTCTTTAAATTCAAAAGGAGCTTTGAAGACTTCTTTAAAAAAGCGTCCTGTAAAGCGGGAAAGTTCTCCAATTTCTATAAGGAAAGAAGTAGTACTGTCGACTATGGGAAAACGAGATGCCATAACATCTACTTTGATCAAATATACTTTGAAACATGCTAGAAACCAATGATGAAGGTCATTAGAAAGTCAGGAAAAACTTTAATTTTCAATCCTTTTCTAACTCAATATCTATTTGTTTGATCACTTCGTTCACATTTCCCTCGATTTTTTCCAAGGCCCCAAGAATATTAGTGAAATTGACTTTAGCGGTCATGACATTATTCCTGAATAAATGATCATTTATTATTTCATCATAATCGATGGGAAGATAAATTGCAGACTGATCATCTACAAAATAAAATTTAAAATGAATTCGCATATAAGGGCGGAAAAAGGCCATTAAATTATTACTGAAGTTTTGGATGTAGTTCTGAACTTCAGGATATTCCATATTATAGATCTCTAAAATTTTGGTCTTTAATTCGGGATTTCGAATCACTTTTATCCCTTCATTTTCAAGTGCTTTATAGGCTGTTAACTCATATTTAAAGTCCTTACTGAACATTAAAGAACCGTAGATATCAGCATTTGATGAATCAAAAGCTACTTTATGATCGATCGTTTGCATGATCGTTTCTATATTTCCAAGGTCATTGATACAAGCTTTCAAATTTGGTTCGATCTGATTTTTTATATCCGATTCCAAAGCTTGTTTGATTCCGATAAGGACCTGTTTTTCAACAATACGATCTTTTCTTCCTTCATTCCAGGTATTGATCTGAAGTGCGATCAAGATTCCAATCACAACCAGTGCGATCTCTCCAATGGCATAGCGAAGGTACTGGGCTATTTTATTTTGAGCAGAGAGTTGTTGTCGTATTTTTCTAAAAACCTTCATCAGCTATAAATATATTATAAATAATGTTGGAGCCATTTTTTTGCCTCCTCATCATCTAAAAATGATTTCATTGGAATAGAAGGCGCTTAGAATTCACGTATATAAACATAAGTCAAAATTTCTCATTTTGAGCACCTTTATACTTCGCTTTTGATCGCGTTTAAGTTCGAATAATATTGAACAATTATAAAGCTGATCAAGGAGGAGAGTATACCGAAGAAATTAGCATCGAGGCCAAAAGGAAGTTCCAAGTTTAGAATGATGATGCTTAAGGTAAAACTTCCTCCAACGATCATCGATATCATTGCGGCTAATGAAGAGGGTTTTTTAAGGATCAGAGAAGCGGCTACCGGTACCAAAAGACCTGATACCATAAATGCATAGGAGTAAAGCATTAGCTCCAGCACATTTTGCATATTCGTAGCAAGTAATACCGCAAATACCCCAATAAGAAGGGTGATAAACTGCGAATTTTTCACTGTATTTGCAGCACTTTCTTTTTTAAAAAATCCAAAAATATCAGTGCTAAGATTTCCTGAGGCAGCCATTAAACAGCTATCTGCCGTCGACATGATGGCTGAGAAATAGGCAGACATCATCAAGCCCATTAACCCCACCGGGAGTATACTTCTTAATAATAATGGCAGCCCTAATTCCGCATCTATCGATCCATTCGAAGGATATCCCACTACGCTGAACATTCCCTGTTCAAATGCCACACGGGCAAACAGACCAAGTAATATCCCCATAAAAGCCATGATAGGCCATTCAAATAATCCGGCGATATACCAGGCTTTTTTTGCGGTTTTCTCATCTCTGCTGGCGTAGATCCGCTGGTAAAGGGTCATACCCACGAACCATATGGGCACAATCGTTATGATCCAGTTAAAAAATTGAACAAATGAAATATTGCTTAGAGAAAGAAATTCGGAAGGCAGTATTTCTTTAATCGCTTGCCAGCCACCTATATGCGTATATCCCATCGGAATGCCAATCCCGATCAGCCCAAGCATCAGAATGATCCATTGGATCGTGTCGGTATATATTACTGCTTTTATTCCCCCTACAACGGTGTATGCTACCGCTATCACTCCCATTACGAGAACAGCATTTGAAATACTAAGCGATGGAAATGTCGCCGAAGCTAGTTTTGCTCCTGCCAAAATTTGTGAACTTGTAAAGCCGATATAACCTATCAAAGAAATGATTCCTGCAACTAAAGCTACCTTAGTGTTGTAGTTAAAAGCCAATGACTGAGGAAAGGTTAGGAATTTATATTTTCTGGCATCGGGGTATATTTTAGGAATCAATAAAACTGCGCTCAACCAAGCTCCGATCAAGCCTGTGAAAAGCATCCAGCTACCTGCCAAACCCATCGTAAATCCAAGTCCACCCAATCCAATAGAAAAACCACCCCCAACATCTGTCGCAACTACCGAAAGACCAATGTGACCTGCCGACATATTCCTTCCACCTACATAATAGTCCTCTTCCGACTTATTTTTTCTCATAAAATAAAATCCTACTCCAAGCATAAACAGCAGATAAAAGACAAAAATGCTGAGATCAATGATGTGAATTTCCATGTATAATTTTATTTGTTTAGCGACAGTTTAAAATTATAAAGGAGAAATCAAAGGATTTAAGCTATTAATAAATTGAAATGGAATAATTCGAATGATTAATATTCAATAGGACAGTAAGCTATGTTATTGTCTAAAAAGGTAGAGCTGACTAATCTTGTGTATGAAAGTCATTAGTTAATAAAAGCCCGCAATTATGGAAACCACAGTTCATGAAGAAATGATCGCCATGCCACGTATTGGTGATCGAGCACCCGAATTTAAAGCAATAACAACGCAAGGGGAAATTAATTTCCCATCTGATTATAAAGGAAGCTGGGTAATCCTTTTTAGTCACCCTGCCGATTTTACACCCGTCTGTACTTCCGAATTTATGACCTTCGCTTCGATGGAATCAAAATTTGCAGAAGCCAATTGTAAATTAGTTGGTTTGTCTGTTGATGGATTATACAGCCATATTGCATGGTTACGCACTATTCAAGAAAAGATCGAATATAAAGGGATGAAGAATATGGAAGTAAAATTTCCATTGATCGAAGATATCTCTATGAATGTGGCTAAAAAATATGGAATGATCCAACCAAATGAAGCTACAACCAAAGCGGTTCGTGCGGTATTTTTTATCGATCCGATAGGAGTGATAAGAGCCTTGGTATATTACCCTCTTAGCTTAGGAAGAAACTTTGATGAACTCTATCGAGTCGTTCTTGCGCTTAAAACAGCAGACGAGTTTAGTGTAGCTACTCCTGCCGACTGGAGACCCGGAGATAATGTGATCATGTCGCCTGCAGGTTCATGTGCTAAAGCAAAAGATCGAATGGATGGAAAAGAAGCCGATCTGGAATGTGAAGACTGGTTCTTCTGTACTAAAAAACTGGATAAAGAATTAATATTGAATAAAGTGCTGAAAAGAGATGCGATCTTAAATTAATTCGCTTCGTCTTTTATGGATAGAAAAAGGGTTCATCTCGCAGTTCAACTCGGGTTTACTTAAACTATCTAAGAATTAGAAATTCTTGGATATCTATAATGCGAGATGGACTTTTTCTTTTACTTTTTTTTAAGTGAAGTTGCTTCAATGGTAAGTTATTCAATATGAGGTCCCCCATCCTCGAAGGCTTCAATAACAATATAATGAGAAGTTTTAATTTATTCTGTTATCAAATTAAACGCACCTTTTACCAGAAATTCATCATCATTATTAAAATCCGAACTATTCAATATTTCTGCAAAACCATCTTTGATCTGTCCAACTCTCACTTCTCTTTTTTCAAAAGAAAGCTGATCTCCGGTACTTCCTGTTTTTACTAATACAAAATTATTCTCGCGTAACATAACAATAGCTGATTCAGACAATGAGATCAGAGTATCACTGGAACAAAAGATCTCAGCCTCAATATACATTCCCGGAGTAAAAAATTTCGACTCTTTATCATTTGCTAAATGCCCGTGTAAGGAAGCTGTTCTGCTTTCAGGGTCAATAAAATTCCCTACTAAATGAACCTCTGCTACATAGTCTTTTGTTCCATCATTCTGCAGTTTAAAATGTATTTCCTGACCAACCATTATTTTAGGCAGATCTTTTTCAAAAATGCTCAACTCCAGATGAATATGATCAGAATTGATAATGGTAAGGGCAATGTCATCCGGATTAAGATACATACCTCTTGTAGCATGAATTTGAGATATATTCCCACTAATTGGAGCAGTGAGACTAATTTCGGAACGGATATTTGCTTCATTTAAATTATTAGGATCTAAATTCATGAGATCCAATTTCTTTTTTAAAGATTCGAAACGAACCAATGTTACTTTATATTCCGCTTCTGCTTTTAAATAGGTTTTTTGAGAACTTACATTATCCTCAACTAAAATTTTCTGACGTTCATAATCTGATCGTAAATAGTTTAACTGATCTTTTGCTTCGAGAAAATTCTGCTGAATTTCAATATACTCAGGGTTTTCTAAAGTGAAAAGAACCTGTCCTTTTTCTACAAATTGCCCTTCTAAAAGACTTAATTTTTTCACATAGCCCCCAAAATAAGCACTTACTGAAGCTTTATTTTCAGGCGGAACATCAATCACACCATAACTTTTAATCGATTGATTAAAGCTGTGTTTTTCAAGTTTTCCAAGAAGCATGTTTGAACTTTCAAACTGCTTTTGAGTTAAGACTATCTCCTTTTTATTTCCTTCGGCTGAAAGATCTTCCTTAGGCTCACTTTCAGAAGAGTTGCAAGAGATCAATAGCGTTGAAATAGTGAGTATTGAAAGGAAATATTGAACTGAAAAAGCACTTTTATTTAGAGTCAGCATATTCTTAATTCATTAAGTAATTTAATTCTAAAACAGTTTGGTTGTAATTATATAGATTTTCCAGATAGGTCATTTCGATCCCTTTGGCATTGTCTAATAACAGTATGTATTGTACAAAATCGATCTCTCCATTTTTAAAAGCTTTGTTTGAAGTATTGATCAATTCAGATGAAAGGTTTTTTCCACTTTCTTCATAAAAAAGGATGGCTTCATTATACTTATTCAATTCAGAAAGCAATTGGTAGTAATGACTAATAAGTTGTTTTGTGTAATTATCCTCTTCGCTTTGCAAAACTTCTCTTTCGATCTGTGAAGCGCGAATTTTTGATTTTTGAGCGGAATAAAACAATGGAATTCCAACTCCCGCTTGAAAACCCTGGTAAATTTGAGGATCCGTACCATTATTACTTCCCTGGAAGTAGCTTAAATGAAGGTCGGGAAGTAATTGTTGCTTTTCAGCCTTTTGTAAATTTTCATTAAAAGTCTGTGCTTTTCTGTAATATTCTATTCCCGGATGGTTTAGGGTATCGATCATTTTCAACTCCAACTTAATTAAGCGATTCTCTTCAATCGAAAAGGCACTGTCATATTGCATCCATCTATTGAGTTCCAAATAGGATTTATTGATATTCTCATCGATCTGTTTTACTAAAAGTGAGATCTCTTTTTGCTTGGTAACAGCAGTTAGTTTTTCAAGATAATTGCTTTCTCCCATTTCAAATTTTCTGCTGGCGGCGATCGAGAATTGGAGGTATAAACTATCTAAATAGTGATAATTCAATCCCATATTTTGCCAAAATAGAATTTGATTGTAAGCTTTCGAAACTTCGCGTTTTAAAAAGATCTCATCCAAACGATATTTTTCTTTTTCCATTTTCATTAATTGTGTATTCGCTTGTTTTTGAGCGAAATAAACACTTGGAAATTGCATAGACTGACTGAGTCCCCATACATTGAGAGGCAAGCCGTTATGAGCAATATTATTTTCGTCGTAGCTATAATATGCTTGGGTCTTATCCAGATTAAATGCGGTTCCGATAAGCTGATCGCTCTTTTCCACTTTTAATTGGGATGAATGAAGTCCGCTATTATTAGTCAATGCAATTTCTATCGCTTTTTCTAAACTTAAAGACTTGCTTTGAGCACTTAAGAAAAATGGACTGAAGATTAGAAAAAGACTTACTAAAGCATTTTTACTCATTTTTTTTCTTTTTTGTTGATCTTCTAATCGTGAAAGGATCGCATAAATTACTGGAAGTACGATCATCGTAAGTAGGGTAGCTGATATGAGTCCACCGATTACAACCGTTGCTAATGGGCGCTGAACCTCGGCTCCGGCAGAGGTGGAGATCGCCATTGGTAAAAATCCTAATGCGGCAGCTCCGGCAGTGAGGAGTACTGGACGTAAACGTTCTTTTGTACCCCTGATAATTCGTTCATTGATATCTTTTATTCCCCTTTCTTTTAACTCATTAAAATGTTCAATAAGGACGATCCCATTGAGCACCGCGATACCAAATAGTGCAATAAAACCAACTCCGGCAGAAATACTAAAAGGTAATCCTCTCATGAATAAAAACAAGACACCTCCGATGGCTGAAAGAGGGATCGCAGTAAAGATCATTAAAGCATCTTTTATCGAGTCGAATGCGAAGTAGAGCATAATAAAGATGAGTAATAAAGCGATTGGAACGGCTACCATAAGCCTGGCTTTCGCACTATTTAAATTTTCAAATTGCCCTCCATAACTCACCGTATAACCTATAGGTAAAGTTATTTGAGATTGAATGATCCCTTGTACATCCTTAACAACCGATTCAAGGTCACGATTCCGTACATTAACACCGATCACGATCCTTCTTTTTGTATTGTCGCGGGATATTTTTGCCGGTCCGAAAGTATAATCTATCGTAGCCAATTCGCTTAGTGGTAATGAAAAACCATTGGCAAGAGAGATCGATGTGTTTTTAATGTTCTCAATATCTTTTCTGTGTTCTTTGTCGAAGCGGATCACAAGGTCAAATTGTTTTTCACCTTCAAAAACAGTTCCTGCAGGAAGTCCTGCAAAACCGATACTTATAAGGTTATTTAATTCAGCCACATTCAGTCCGTATTTTGCGATCTTTTTCCTATCGTATTTAACCGCCATTTGAGGAAGTCCATCAACCTTTTCAATAATAATATCGGAGGCGCCTTCAACCCCTCTGATCGCGCTTTCAATTTCCATTGCTTTCTGATGAAGCAGTTCAAGATCTTCTCCATAGATCTTAATTGCCAGATCGGCTCTAACCCCTGTGATAAGCTCATTAAACCGCATTTCGATGGGTTGGGTAAATTCATAGTCAATACCGGGAATAATAGATAAAGCTTCTTTGAATTTATCGGCTAATCCATCCTTCGAATCTGCAGTGGTCCATTCGCTTTTAGGTTTAAGTGTAATGATCACATCACTTTCTTCCATCGACATTGGATCGGTAGGTACTTCGGCAGCACCGATCCGACTGATCACATCTTTAACTTCCGGAAAGGTCTTTAAAATGCGCTCTATTTCGCTAGTAGTTTCAATGGTTTTTTGCAATGAAGTACCCGTTTTAAGCACCGGCTGGATCACAAAATCCCCTTCATCCAGGGTTGGAACAAATTCTCCTCCCATTTGTGTAAAAAGTCCGATAGCTGCAAATAGCACACTGAAGGCTAAAATGATCACAAGTCTCTTTTTTCTTAAAGCCCATTCAATTGAAGGCGTATAAAGTTTTTGCAAAAATCCCATCAGACGTGTAGAAATATTCGCTTTCTTTTCATCTGCCGGTTTAATAAATAATGAAGAAATTACGGGGACGTAAGTAAATCCAAAGATCATTGTTCCGATCAATGCGAAACTGAATACCATGGCCATCGGTTTAAACATTTTACCCTCGATGCCTGTCAATGAAAGAATAGGAATAAATACGATAATGATGATGATCTGTCCGAAAACCGCCGAACGCATCATCTTACTCGTTCCCTTAAAGGTGATATCGTCGATCAGTTTTTGTTGTTCTTCCCCTTCTTTTGCAATAATCTCGTTCCGTTCGGAATTGATTTTATAAGCGATATATTCAACGATGATCACCGCTCCATCGATGATGATCCCGAAGTCGATTGCTCCTAAACTCATTAAGTTTGCATCTACTCCGAAAATGTACATTAGGGAGATGGCAAAAAGTAAAGACAATGGAATAACAGAAGCAACAACTAATCCGGATCGAAAATTCCCCAACAAAAGCACCACTACAAAAATCACAATGAGGAAACCTAAAACCAAGTTTTCAGTTATCGTTGAGGTCGTTTTAACGATCAATTCATTTCGATCTAAAAACCCATTGATAAAGACTCCTTCGGGTAAATTCTTTTGAATTTCTGCGACCCTTTCCTGCACTCTGTTTATCGTGGCTTTTGAATCGGCATCCTTTAGCATCATCACTTGCCCCAGCACTTTTTCTCCTTCACCATTGGCAGTAATAGCACCAAAACGGGTGGCATGTCCGAATCCAACTTCTGCTACATCCCGAATGTAGATGGGAATTCCTTCACGATTGCTGATCACAATGTTTCGAATGTCTTCAAGAGAACTCACTAATCCTTCTCCTCGAATGAAATAACTTTCATTCGTTTTTTCAATATAGCCTCCTCCGGCAATACTATTATTTTGTTCCAGGGCAGTGTAAATTTCCGGAAGACCTATCTTCATTGCCCGCAATCGTTCAGGATTAATTGCTACTTCATATTGTTTGAGATAACCTCCCCATGTATTCACTTCGACTACACCCTCAATCCCGGAAAGCTGTCTTTTTACGATCCAATCCTGAATACTTCGCAGATCAACAGTAGAATATTGATCTTGATATTCGGGTTTTACGTCTAAGATGTATTGATAAATTTCACCAAGTCCCGTTGTTACCGGACCCATAAATGGAGAGCCGAATCCTTTAGGAATATTTTCTTCGGCATTTTTGATCTTTTCAGCAATCAGTTGACGTGGGAGATAGGTTCCCATATCATCGTCGAAAACAATGGTCACTACCGATAATCCAAATTTTGAAATAGAACGAATCTCTGTTACACCAGGTAAATTAGCCATTTCTAATTCAACAGGATAGGTGAGGTATTTTTCTACATCTTCTGTAGCTAGATTTCGTGAAGTGGTAATTACCTGAACCTGATTATTGGTTACATCCGGAACGGCACCTATTGGAATATTAAGTAATGCATATACTCCATAAGCCACTATTCCTGCAGTAAATAAAAGGATGATAAGCTTATGTCGAATGCTATATCTTATTATGTTTTCAATCATTTTTAAAGGAAAAAATTAATTTCAAAAATAGGGATACTTAGTCAGGAAATAACTTATTTAACTCTTAAAAAGCAGTGATTTTTGTCGTTATCCCGGATATTTAATTCTATTTATTCTGAATCCAAATAAAGGGGTATTAAAATTAAAAGGATCCTTTAATTATGAGCATTTGGAAAGTAAAATGGAATCAGCGAATAATGAGCTTTTCGACTTTTGAAAAAGAATCCACTTTTAATTCAAGCAGATATAATCCGGGGCTGAAAATGGAAGTGGCTAATCGAATGTTTTTTTGACCCGGAAAGACTTCTTTATAGACTTCTTTTCCGCTTAGATCATAAATAATGATATTTACATTGCTTTTAGGAAGCTGATCGAAATTAATATTTACCTGATCTGAAGCAGGCTGCGGGTATAGATTGAATTGATTTTCTTCAACGATCAAATCGTTTATACCTGTAATAATTAATGAATCCTGATAAATTACAGAGGTCACGATACCGAATTCAGTTGTAATTTGAAGGATTGGGATCCCGCCATCTTCAGCCAACCATTCATAAACTAAAAGTTCTCTGGGGATGGTTATTCCGAATTCGCTCGAATCGATGTAAATAGTATCTTCATAATTATGTTCGATCTTTGTCCTTAAGACATCAAAAGTTCCAAAAGAAGTGGTTAAACTTCCCCATCCATCTACTTCATAAGAACGATTTCCGCTTTCACCTAAATAACCCAAGCCGGGTACTGCTATGCTAAATGAATAATCATCATTCGCAGTGTTTCCATAAGCCAAAGGAAATTCATAGAGCGTTTTTTTATTATCATACTGAATAGGTAGGTCTACTCCGGCAAAACTTACTCCATATCCAAGTTCTTCAATTTTACTAGAACTGTTTTTTGTAAATAGATAGGCATCATCAATAGGAATTTGAGGAATGAGATCGATATTATTCATTTTTTTTCCTTCTGTTGCTTGATAAGCGGGGTCAAAAGGGTTGTTAAAAACAAATTGAAGAATAAATGGCATCGAGCTAATACTTACAAATTCAACTGTATCCTGACTAAATGAAATGAGCTCACTAAAGTCCCAGCTATAATCTGCACCTGTCGCATTCGGATCAAAGGAAAGTTGTAATGAATTACTAACAATAAACTCATCATTTTCATTTGCCATATCATCAGAATTAATGATGATCTGACTGTTTAAATTGGAATAAAAAAGACTAAATGAAATGATGAGGTAAATTATTTTCATACTTTTTAATTATATGCAACGTTAGAAGCAAAGTTACAAAACAAAGTTTTTATTTTTGCACTCATGAATAGAGCGGTTTATTTCCTGATTTTTATTAGTTTTTTGCAGCAGGTAAAATTGTTTGCTCAAAGGGATGAGGATAAGGTTTTGCTTACAGGAGTAGTGCTTACAGGCGACCCTTTGCATGGTGTGCCCAGTACTAATATTATCATTAGCAATAAGAATAAAGGAACCGCTTCAGATGATAATGGATACTTCTCTTTTTATGCCGAAAAAAATGATACCATTGTTTTTAGTGCTGTCGGATTAAAAAAGGGTGAGTATATTGTCCCAATGGAATTTAATGAGGACCATTATTCAATTGTACAGATCTTAACAAATGATACGATCTGGTTGCAGGAGACCATTATTTTCCCATGGAGAAGCTATGAGGATTTTGGGGAACAATTACTTACCATGAAACCCCCGATCAATGATGAGAAAAGAGCTCAAATGAATTTAGATAATGCTCAATTATATGAAAGATATACTTCGATCTATATGGACGGGTCTTCTAATTTTAAATACTTTAATCAACTAAATGTAAATGAGATTAGTTATGCCGGCCAAGCTCCTCCTTTTCAGATCATTAATCCATTTGCGTGGGCAGAATTTATAAATTCAATTAAAAATGGTGCTTACAAAAAGTAAAATGGATGATTAAAAAATTACCATTTTTCAGGAGTTTATTTTTTGCATTTTCGATGCTGTTTTCGATTGCAGCATTTTCTCAGAATACAGCTACTTTAAAAGGAAAAATTAGTGATTCTGATAATAAACCCATTCCACAAGCCTATATATTAACCGACGATTTAAAATATACCACTTTAAGTGATGAGGAAGGATATTATAACCTGATCATTCCATCAGATACTAGCTTGAGAATTAATTTTTCTCATATCGCTTTTAGTAAGAAGTCGATCACTGTTAAGCTCAGTCCCGGAGAAGTAAAAGAATTTGATGTGAATTTATTATTTCAGGAAATGCAGGCTGTTGATATTGTAGCCGAAGAATCTCGAAGTGAAAATCTGCAGCGTATCAATGTGAAAAGTGTGGGTATTCAGCCTTCTGTTTCGGGAGGAATAGAAGGGATGATAAAGAGTACCGGTATTGGTGTTACTGCCAGAGATGAGTTAAGCGCATCTTATTCTGTTAGAGGAGGAAGTTTCGATGAAAATTTGATTTATGTAAACGGACTTGAAATTTATCGACCGCAATTGATCAGAGCAGGCCAGGAGGAAGGATTGAGTTTTATTAATGCGAATTTGGTCGAAAGTGTCAACTTTTCAGCGGGTGGTTATGCTGTAAATTATGGCGATAAAATGGCATCTGTTCTGGATGTAAAATATCGAAGACCCGAAGCATTAGGTGCATCGGTAACGCTTAGTTTATTGGGAGCCGATCTTAGTGTGGAAGGGATAAGTAAGAATGAAAAACTGGCAGCTATTATTGGATTTAGGTATAAAACAACACAATATGTGCTTTCTACATTTGATACTAGGGGAGAATATGCTCCTAATTTTTTAGATCTTCAAACTTACATCAGCTATCGACCAAACCAGAAAACTGAGATCACGTACTTAGGTTATTTGGCAAAAAATAAATATGTTTTTTATCCTGAATCCCGATCAACCGAATTAGGTAACTTAAGTGAAGCACTTCGTTTGGATGTTGTACTCGATGGAAAAGAAGAATCTACCTATAATAGTTTTTATAATGCTCTTGCCTACAATTATTATTTGCACAAAGATCTGAAGATCAATTTTCAAGGGAGTGTATCTTTAAATGAAGAAGTACAATCCTTCGATGTTTCAGGCTTTTATATATTAGGTGAGATCGATCGTGAATTTGGTTCAGAAACCTATGGAGATGTGATCGCAAATCGGGGAGTAGGAGCATTTATTGAACACAGTCGTGATCGACTAAATTCTCAATTATTTACGCTGCAGCATAATGGAACTTATGATTATGCTAACAAACAACTCACTTGGGGTTTGGAGTTTAAGAATGAACAAATTCAGGATCATTTAGATGAATGGGTATACCAGGATTCTGCCGGGTATTCTGTTCCACGATATCCTTCCAACCAAATTATTTTAAATGATATCATCAAAGGAGATAATAACATCAATTCTAATCGTTATATCGCATTTGTAAAAAATTCGTGGGAAGTTGTTAATGGGAGGGAAGATGTAATTGATTTTAATATCGGTGTAAGAGCGCAATATTGGGATTTTAATGACCAGTTAATGATATCACCTCGCGGATCCATTTCTTATAAACCGAATATTACTCGTGTTAAAAATGATTCAACAGTGATCCATGATAATATTACTGCTCGATTTGCAGCAGGAGTTTATTATCAACCACCTTTTTACCATGCAATGCGAGATATGAGCGGAAAAATTCCTGAAAATGCGGGAAAGATCAATCCTAATATCCGAGCACAACAATCATTACACTTTATATTAGGTCTTGATTATGTATTCTTTATGTTTAAACGACCATTTAAATGGACTACAGAGGTCTTTTATAAACCGATGACCGATCTTATCCCTTTCCAAATTGATAACATAAGACTCGAGTATTATGCTACCAATAATTCAGATGGCTATGCTTATGGTTTGGATATGAAATTGAATGGTGAATTTATTAAGGGAATTGAATCTTTTGTTGGTTTTGGAATCTTAAATAATCAGGAAAATTTAAGGGATGATTATTATTATGACTATTATAATGATGAAGGTCAGCAGTTATTTCCTCCAAATAATAACATCGTAGATAGTATTAGAATTGAACCCGGATTTATTCCAAGACCCTTCGATCAACGTTTTAGTTTTAATCTGATGTTTCAAGATGAAATGCCGATGTGGCCATCATTTAAAGTGCATTTAAATCTTTCCATTATTACCGGTTTCCCATATGGACCACCGAACGGCGATCGTTATACTCAAACAGCTAGGAGTTCGCCTTATCGAAGAGTAGATATTGGTTTTTCAAAAACATTTGTAGATCCGAAAACAGGGAAAACTAAAGGGATGTTCAAGCCTTTTAAAGATGCATGGATCTCGTTAGAGATCTTTAATCTTATCGATATATCAAATACAATTTCATATAATTGGGTCGAAGATGTTACGGGAAGAATGTATGCAGTTCCAAACTATTTGACCGGTCGAAGAGTGAATGTAAAATTGCATCTGGCTTTTTAGGATCGCTTTTTGTAACTGCTGGGTTTATTGCTCGTATATCTATTTTATCAAAGAAAAATACTTTAAATGAAATTCAAGTTTATCATTTTCCTTTTACTTCTCAGTCCATTGACGAATGCTCAGGTAAGTTATCATTCAAGTGATTCTAAAGCAATAAAGTTATTTGAAAAAGGACTTGATGCCTATAATAAAAAGGAAGATGATGAAGCAATAAAATATTTAGAAAGTGCCCTGGAGAAAGACCCCAAATTTTATGAATGCTGGGATGTGCTTTCACGTTTATATTACGAAAGCGGGAATAAAAAAGATGCCTTAATCGCCCTTTATAGAATGGTTGAGATCGAACCTGAAAAGCGACCTTCAGATTGGTATTATATCGCTATTGTAGAAAAGGATGATCAAAATTATGAAAAGGCCTTAAACGCTTTTAATACTTACCTCAGTTTTAGAGATTATGATTTAAAGCGAATTGAACTCGCCCAAAGATTGAAAAAGGATTGTGAATTTGCTTTATGGGCAATAAACAATCCTGTCCCCTATGCGCCGCTAAACTTAGGACCAATGATAAATACAGCAGATCCGGAGTATTTACCCTGTCTTACAGCGGATGATCAATTGATCCTGTTTACAAGAAGAATAAATGATGTTATGGCTCCCGAAGGAAAGCAGGATAATTTGTATTATACAGTAAGGGATGAAGAAAAAAATTGGCGAATGGCTGTCCCTTTAAAAGGTATAAACAGTGAATTTAATGAAGGAGCAGCTTCGATTTCTGCTAATGGAAACACTCTGGTTTTCACAGCTTGTGCCTATTATGGTGATTATGGACTCGGAAGAAGAGGACTTGGAAGTTGTGATCTGTTTATTTCGAGTCAAGAAGGAAATGGATGGAGTGCTCCAGAAAATATGGGAGAAGAGGTCAATACAGCAAACTGGGAGTCTCAGCCTTCTTTAAGCTCAGATGGAAATACAATCTATTTTATCCGAGCTCCAAAAAAAAGGGATAAAGATGTAAATCAAGAGATTTTTGTTTCACATCGAAATGAAAATGGAGAATGGTCGAAAGCAGAAAAATTACCTGAAGGAATTAATACACCTTACAAAGAAGAAACGGTTCTGATCCACCCTGATGGGCATACTTTATATTTTTCAAGTAATGGACATCCGGGAATGGGTGGTCTTGATATTTTTATGAGTCGGATGGATGAAAATGGAAACTGGGGAGAGGTAAAGAATTTAGGTTATCCGATCAATACACCAAACGACGAAAATTCATTGATGGTTTCAACGAATGGAGAATTGGCCTATTTTTCTTCTAATATGGAAGGGGGTTTTGGATCATTTGATATTTATTCATTTGAGCTTTATCCTGAAGCACGTCCAATGGCAGTGACCTATATGAAAGGAAAAGTATACGATGCACAAACGGAAAAACCGATTAGTGCTAGATTTCAACTTATTGATCTGTCTACAAGTGAGATCATTTACTCTGCATTCACAGAAGCAGTAAATGGAGAATTTTTAATTCCAATCACCTATGGAAATGATTATGCATTAAATGTAGAAAAAGAAGGATATCTTTTCTTTTCAGAAAATTTTGAGCTAACTAATAATGTAGAAGGGGAACCATTTTTTATGAATGTTCCTTTAATGAAAATTGAAGTAGGGTCTGAATTGATATTAAGAAATGTCTTTTTCGAAACAGATATGTATGATTTAAAACCTGAATCAAAAGTTGAATTGGATAAATTAATTGCTTTTCTAAACGGAAATCCCGCAGTGAAAATTGAGATCGACGGACATACAGATAATCAAGGGAATGAATCTCATAATAAAAGCCTTTCAACGGAACGTGCTAAATCGGTTTATACTTACTTGGTAGATAAAGGAATTTCAGGAGACAGACTAACTTACAAAGGCTTTGCATCACAAAATCCGATTGCGGATAATGATACTGAAGAAGGGAGAGCCAGAAATAGGAGAACTTCCATTCAAATCATTGCTAAGTAAAAGTTAAACTGTATTTTTGGAATTGAATTTGGCTTGATTCATAAATGAAAAAATTATTCTTTTCTTGGTTTTTCTCTTTGCTAAGTATGATCTCATTATCGTACCTGTGGCATGGCGTCATTTTGAATGATCTAAGAAATGTTAACTACCCTCATTGGTATTTCTTTTTACTCCTACTTTTAGTTTATAGCATCGTTTCTTTTATAATGACCGTTGGATTTAATTATTCGAATAGTAATAAGAATGGTCCTTTTAAAGGATTTCTTGGAGGGGCAGCTTTCGGGTTTTTCCTATATCTGGTAGCTTTTACCCTAGGTGTTTCTTTCAAATCAGGAGAAACAAAACATGTAGTAGTCGATTTTATTTGGCAAATGATAGAGCAGGGAATCGGCGGATTAGTTGTTGCCTATGTATTTTCTATTGCTTATCGCATCGAAGCCGCTTTGGAATGAATGGCCGGCTTCTCATTTTCACTTTACTTTCATTTATTCTGGTTTGGAGTAGCTGTTCAACTAAAAGAATTGCGCGCGTCGCTTTAAGAAGCATTGAACCCTCCTACGATTTCACACTTGATAGCGTTCCAAATGCCCCTGATTACTCTACCAATTCAAACTGGTTCTTATTTGAAAAGGAAGGCAAAAGCGAGATGGATGTGTTCTTTATTCATCCTACAACCTATAAGAAGGCTGCTAATTGGAATCAGCCATTGGTTGATAGTATTATTTATGAAATAACTATCAGAAAATCAATTGATGTTCAGGCTCGATTATTCGATACCATCGCTAATGTGTATGCACCCCGTTATCGTCAGGCTACTTTTTATTCTTTTTTTGATGCGGATAGCAATGGGGTCCAAGCATTGAATATTGCTTATGGTGATGTGAAAAATGCCTTCCTGTATTATATGAACCATCAAAATAAAAATAAACCCATCGTCATTGCTGGTCATAGTCAGGGTTCATATTTAGCAATGCGCTTATTAAAGGATAAGGAAGTGCAGGAAGAAATAGGAGATAAATTGGTAGTGGCCTACCTGATCGGATGGGCTGTATTGGAAACGGATCTATCGGAAATACCCTATCCTTTTTGCCAGGATTCACTGGAATTATCCTGCTTGACCAGTTGGAATTCACAAAAAGCACATTCCATTTTTTCTATGAGAGAATATGCAAATGGAGTGAAAATGTATAGTACAAATCCTTTGAGCTGGACAATTGATGAAAATTATTATGGTCCTTCCTATAATTTAGGTGCAATGATATTAAATGGAGATAGTCTGATCTATCGTCCGCATTATATTGGAGCAAGAAATTATAAAGGCATTCTGGCAATTGATCGACCAAAGGAGAAAGGCACATTGAATATTAGAAGGCATAGTGGGAATTATCATATTTATGATGTGGCTTTCTTTTATCGAAATATCCAGCAGAATGCCTTGTTGCGGAAGCGGGTGTATTTGACTAAGTAGGAAGTTGGAAGTGGGGAGTAAGAAACAAAAAAAACCTGTATGTCCCTGATATAGATTGATATATTAAACCTATTAAAATGGATATTATCTAAGCTATTTTATAAATCTCTTCTTTTTATAACCACAATGATACAAAGTAGGCTCTGAGTGCACTAAGAGACTTCTATAGATGAATTTAAAACTAAAAGCTTTTATAATACTTGTGACCTCAGAGCCTACTTGGCGACCTTTGTGGTTAATTTGATAAAAACCATCCATTTAAACTAGTAAACTCTATTCTGGGATTGTCTATTACTTCGTACTACTCGCTCCGTTCTTCCAACCTTATACATTTTGGACTTTTTCTATACTCGAATGCTACAACTATAAAACAAAAAAAAGCCCTGACATTTCTGCCAGGGCTCTTCAAATTATTTAATAATCTTAGTGTTGAACTACGATTCTTTTAGTAATTACTTGAGAAGCATTTTCTAATTGAATAAGGTAGATACCTTCATTAAGATCAGAAGTATTTACTTCGATCAGTCCGCTATTAACAACGCGTTGAACATTCATTACTTCTTGTCCGGCTGCATTATACACATGAAGATTAACTTCTTCATTAATGTCGTTCATAATATAAACAACATCGTTTGCAGGGTTAGGATAGATACTTAATTGAGTATCGAAGTTCTCAGCAACAGTTAAACCGGTTTCAGCATTTTTTGCGTAGAAATCATCTACGTAAAAATGTGAAGCTGCATCAGGAGGATAGATATCCATTACAGCTAATTGGTTTGTACCATCAGCTCCTTGAGAAGTTAAACTCCACTGCCATTCATGTACCATTTCGCCGGCTACATAGTAAGCAGCATAGTCATTGGTCATGTCAACATAAAACATAACATCGATCCATGTATCCAAGTCATAAGTAAAAGTTGCAGCATCCGCTCCACCGGCACTTAATGTCCCTGTTCCATCGCTTAGGAAATACGTTTCTAATGCCCATTGGTAAACATTGCCAACATTATCAAACTCATGCATTAAGTTCAAATATCCATTACCGTCTGCAGGAACATACATTTTCATTCCAATTTCAACAGCACCTGAAGTTAAGTTTCCAAATGGATAAACAAGGTCAGTTCCAACGCCTCCAAATAATTCCATTGAATTCTCACCACTGAAAGACATCATATCTGTAACATAGGTATCCTCACTAGTTCCGGGAGCATCACTCCAAGTTGACCAAGCTGGGTTACCAACAGCAACATATTGTCCTGAATAGAAAGCAGCACAATCTTCTACTTCGATATCATCAGCCATCATTCCAACCAATTCTTGCATATAAAAGTTATCTATATAATATGAAGGGTTAGCAGAACCTGCAGGGTAGAGATCCATTACGGCTAGTTGATTTAAACCAGCTGAGCCATTTGCATCATTTAAACTCCATTGCCAATCACCCATTTTCATTCCATTTACATAGAATTTCACATTATCATTATCCATATCGATCACATATTTGATCGTATTCCATGCATCTTCCATATAGTCGAATGGATAATCTGTGTTTCCACCAGATTGAACTGCAGTACCATCACCGTTGAAAACGGTTTCAAGGGCCCATTGGTAAACAGCTCCATCAAAACTATGCATTAGGTTGTAATAAGCACCCATACCTGCATCAACATAAATATCGAAAGATAATTCATAGCGTCCTTCTGTAAGGTTTCCAAAGTGATAAACAAGATCAGTACTGGCTTCAGAAAGGTAAATAGAGTTCAGACCAGCAGCCATAGTATTAGATATTACAGCATCTTCTGCAGATCCCGGATCTTCAGACCAAGTAGTCCAAGGTGCTCCAAGGCTTAAAGCAGCAGGTGCTCCAGGCATACCGTTTTCCATTGTAGCAGCAAGCACAGATTTAGCTTCAATTCTACTAAAGGTAACATCATCAACATAATACTCGCAAGCTAAGCCGGCTGGAGAATAAGCAAAGAAATCAATTCCTCCTAAAGAATTCAAACCTGCATTACCAGTCGTTCCATCGATACTCCACTGCCAACCATGAACCAATTCATTATTGATATGTAAAACTGCAGTATCTGCATCAAGTGATATGATGTAATCAATTTTAGTCCATTCACCTGTATTATAGGCAAATGGGTAGTCAGTTCCACCTAAAGAAAGGTAACCTGTACTATCATCGCTAAAGAATACATCACCACCCCATTGAACACCAGGAGTTGCTTCTTTTTGTAAATTAAAATAGCCACCCATTCCTTGAGCAACCATGAATTTTAAAGTCACTTGAAAAGTTCCTTTTTCCCATGAACCCATATCAAGAATAAGATCGGTAGAACCACCACCATCAGGACCGGTTACAATAAAACAGTTACTTCCGCTAACTGCAGTTACGGAATCGATAACAAAAGCATCTTCACCTGTTCCTGGACTGTTTGTCCATGTTGTAAAATCATCTGCTTGAACTGCCACATAATCATTTGCGGTGTAGCTGTCGAAGTTTTCAGAGATTAAATTTTGAGCGTTTAATCCAACACCCATAGCCATAACACTGGCAAATAGTAATAATTTTTTCATATTTATAAAAGTTTATAGTTCCGTCTAATATAAATAAAAATATATTAATATATAAAAGAGAAAATTTCATTTTCTAACACTATCTTACGAATAAGTTAAATTTGACCTTCTTATCTTATTATAAACATTTTAAAATCAGTAGTATATAATATTTAAGGGTGTTTTTGGAGTTAAAATGTAATGGTTATTTGTGGCTTCTCTTGTCTTCAATAAGGAGGGTCATTTTCTCAAGATCTGAAGCTTCAAACCAATTCGTATCGCTTTGATTTCGTAACCAGGTTAATTGTCGTTTAGCATAACGCCGCGTGTTTTGTTTTATCATTGATATTGCGGTATCAAAATCATATTCACCTTCAAAATATCGGAACAATTCTGAATATCCTACGGTTTTCAAAGCATTTAAATGGCGAAATGGATACATTTCTCTAGCTTCTTTTTCAAGTCCATGTTTTATCATTTCATCTACTCTGAGATTGATACGTTCGTAGAGTAATTCTCTATCCCAATCTATTCCTATTCTTAAATAAGGCCACTTAGCTATTTTTGAACCCAACTGAAAATGAGATAGTTTTTTACCTGTTTGATATACTACTTCCAGTCCTCTTATGATTCGTTTTGGATTTTGAATGTCGATCGTTTGATACAATTCCGGATCTAAAGCAAGTAGCAATTTCTGAATATGTTCCAGTCCTCTTTTATCATATTCGGCGATCATTTTAGCCCTTACTTCCGGCAGAATAGGAGGGATATCATCTATTCCAAATAGCAAAGCATCAATATAAAATCCTGAACCACCGACAACAATAACTAGGTCGTGTGATTTAAAAAGCTGGTTGATCTTTTCGGAAGCAATCCTTTCGTACTTTCCGGCATTAATGTCTTCTTCAATGCTTGTGAAAGCTAAAAAATGATGTTGAATCCCCTCTAATTCTTCTTCACTCGGTCGAGCCGTTCCAATTCGCATTTCTTTATAAAACTGTCGGCTATCAGCAGAGATGATTTCAGTAGAATAATGCTGTGCTAATTCAACGCCGAGCTTAGTTTTTCCGGAAGCAGTAGGGCCATCAATGATGACGAGTAATTTAGTAGTAGGAAGACATGTCATCTGGATCGATGTAATCGGATTCGTCGTCATCATCATCTCCACCTCCTAATAATTCTCTAAGTTCCGGATCTAATTCGTCATCTTCTCCAATATGATCGGAAGGCATTTCAAAATCGATGGATTTTTCTTCTTCATTGGGAGGAATTCCAATGCTAGCAACAACCATAGGATAGTCCCCATGAGATTCTTTTTTATCAATTGAAATCAATTCGATATAAAAAATCCATAAACGAAGAAAGTCATAAACGAATAAGGCATTTTTCTTTTTAGCATTAAACATTTCTTCGAGAGTGGTATTTTCCATACTTCTCACCTCATCCTCTGAATCCATTTCAAATTGAACGATCTCTTCTCCTTTCTCCCAATCTTCATTACTCATATAAAAGGAAGTCATTTGATCTCCGGAAAATTCAAATGCCTTTATGATCGCATAATTCAGGTCGATAAAATGTTGATCAGAACGGATCAATATTTCCCGAAATACATCCTTCTCGTAATCGATCAGAACTCTTAACTTATAGAGCATTTTTAAATGAATTAATTTTATGTAAATGTAATAATTCGATCTTCTTTTAAAACTAAATCAGACGATAGATTCAAAATTTGAATTTTAAGTGGTCTTATTTTATGTCTTTAGTAGGATGATTGATGTAGGATGATATTCTCACATTAATGAATTTAGAATATTGACCTTCTGATCCCTTTTTTTAATTCATTTGAGTTTACTTTGGAACAATTAGCCCTAATTCTTTTCCTTTATTAAGCATAATGCGAAATGCTTCATCATGCTTATTTTCTATCTCTCCATCCAGAATAGCATCTTTGATCGCATTTTTTATTATACCTACTTCTTTTGAAGGACTTATTTGGAATGTTCTCATTATTTCTTCTCCACTAATTGGAGGTTGCCAATTTCTTAAATGATCTTTAGCTTCCACCTCGATAAGCCGCTCTCTGACTCGCTCGTAATTCTTCAAATACTTCTTCACTTTCACTTCATTTTTTGAAGTGATATCCGCTTTACAAAGAAGCATAAGTTCGTCAATATCTTCGCCTGTTTCAAAAAGTAATCTTCTTAATGCCGAATCGCTTGCTTCTTCCTTTGTTAAAGCGATAGGACGCAAATGCAAAAAGACCATTTTTTGGACGAACTTCATTTTATGATCCAATGGAAGTTTTAATTTCTTAAAGATTTGGGGAACCATTTTTGCCCCTTTATCTTCATGCCCATGAAAAGTCCATCCTACTTTATTGTCAAAACGTTTTGTAGCAGGTTTTGCAATATCATGAAGTATCGCTGACCATCGTAACCATAGATCATCACTGTTTTGAGCTAGATTATCAAGAACCTGAAGTGTATGGTAAAAATTATCCTTATGTCTAAGTCCATTTTTTTCTTCCACCCCTTTTAGATTCGTAAATTCAGGGAAAATAATTGATAGTAATCCGCTTTCATCGAGCAATTTAAAACCAATGGAAGGTATTTTAGAAAGGATAATTTTATTTAATTCATCCGCAATTCGTTCTTTAGAAATAATATTTATCCTGGCCGAATTTTTTTTGATCGCTTCAAAAGAATGCTTATCAATTTTAAAATTGAGTTGAGTTGCAAAACGAATCGCCCGCATCATTCTTAATGGGTCATCACTATAGGTGATATCAGGATCCAAAGGTGTTTTTATAATTCCTTTTGATAGATCTTCCAAGCCATTAAAAAGGTCAATTAATTGGCCATAATCATTTTGATTTAAACTGATCGTAAGAGCATTGATCGTAAAATCTCTTCGATGAAGATCATCTTCAAAACTTCCGGATTGAACTGTGGGGTTTCTAGAAGATTCAGTATAGGACTCTTTTCGAGCTCCAACAAATTCTAATTCATAGCCTTTGTATTTGATATTTGCAGTACCAAAGGTTTTAAATAAACTCACTTTTGCTCCACCCAATTTTTTACCTAGTTCTTCTGCGAATTTAAGTCCATCGCCAAGTACTAAAAAATCAATATCTTTTGATGTTCTATTTAATAATTGATCTCGAACCCACCCTCCAACGATATAAACAGGACAATTGATTTCGATCGAAAGCATTCCTATTTTCTTGAATAAGGTATTTTCTTTAGATTTTAAAATGTCCATCATCTAATTTCGAATAATTGATATTTTTCCATTATTTGATAAACGGATAATTTGAGAGGGGTTCTTTTTATTTAAAATAAGATCTTTCTTATAGATGCCATCTACATTATTAATGATATCAGGATCCATTTCTTCAATGGAATTTGCTACGGGCATTCCACTAATATTAACGGATGTTGAAATAAGTGGCTTCTTGAATTTTCGAAGTAATTCTTTGCATGAATCGTCAGAGCATATGCGAATAGCGATCGATCCATCTGCTGCGAGTACATTTTTCGGAAGATTAAAACCCTTATCAAAAATGATCGTCAATGGTTTTGTACTCAATTCAAAAAGGTCAAATGCAATATCAGGTACTTCACTAACATAATCGTAAAGTTGATTTTCGTTGTGAAGTAATATTATAAGAGGAAGATCCTCTTTTCTTTTTTTTAAGGAGTAGATCTTATTAACCGCTAATTCATTGCTCGCATCACATCCTAAACCCCATAAAGTATCTGTGGGATAGATGATTGTGCCTCCATTAGAAAGAATTGTTATTATATCAGATATTTCAGTTTGCACGCTAGGATTTTGAGCAAAGATAAATTGATTTTAAAGACAAAAAAAAACCCTGCCAAATAGACAAGGTTTTCATTATAATATTTTAAAACTTATTCAGAAACGAATTTTCCGTTTTTTACTTTACCTAAATAAATAACTTCTTTCGTTTTTTGATAGTCTTTAATTGCAAAGTCAACTTGTTCTTTTGTATCTCGTTGTATTCTAATCCCGCTCGATGCTCCTTTATTTCTGAGTTCTAAATAGTATCCATCTTTAAGTTTCGCAGGTTTTGTTGCTGGTCTTCCCATGTTTTATTTATTTCTATTATTCGATTTGTCTAATACCTTTATTAACACTAACGTAACAAAAAGCGTGCAAATTGTTACCAAATGTGCTAATCTAGGCAAATAACGATTATTTTTTTTAAAACCTGCCAAAAACTTCTCTTAAAAAAAGCTAAATGACAGTTTATGACAGTTTTATGATATCACCATCCTGGGTTAGATGTGAATTTTCAAAAACACTTTTGCATTCTTCTAACATGCTTTCCTCATTCAAATAGCGCGAGCTATAATGACCCATCAAAAGCATTTTCGCATTTGCCTTTTTTGCAATAAGCGCCGCTTCAATGCAGGTTGAATGAAAAGTTTTTTTTGCCAGAGCTTCATCTTTTTGCATAAAAGTAGTTTCATGATATAAGATATCGACCTCTTTTATTTGTTCACTTAATCCCGGTAAATAAGCGGTATCGCTGCAATAGGCATAACTATAGGAAGGGTCCTCAGGAAAGGTTAATTTTTCAAAAGAATAAACTTCATCATTTTCTTTATTAATATAATCTTCGCCTTTTTTTAATTGTTCAAATGCGTAATAGGGAATTTTTAATTCTTTTACTAAAGGTCCATTTATATGACGCGCTTTCTTTTTTTCCTTAAATAAAAATCCGAAAGTGGGAATCCGATGCTTCAAAGTGAGAGCGAATACTTTCAAATGATCATTTTCAAGAAGAAGAGAATCATTCATTTTATCTATTTCATGAAAATGGATTGGGAAATTAGATTGGGATTGTGAAATACTGAAATGCATATCTATTATTTCCTTCAATCCTCTTGGAGAATAAATATGAAGTTCCTTAGATCTGCCTAATAAACTAAAAGTTGAAAGTAATCCTTGTAAACCGAGATAGTGATCTCCATGAAGATGTGAAATAAACACATGCTCGATTTGTTGAAATTTGATTTTGTTTTTACGAAGAGCGATTTGAGTTCCTTCTGCGCAGTCGATAAGATATAAGTGATTTCTTACATTTAAGACTTGTGCACTTGGATTTCGACGTAATGTAGGTGATGCTGAACCTGTACCAAGAACTGTGAGTTCAAAGCCTTGACTCATTTATTCAGGATCTTCTAAATTTCTTTCGATTTCTTCCATAAAAACAAGATCAACCGCTTCGCCAAGTGTCGGAGTAATATTTAATACTCTGTCTAATTGAGAAATTTCTATTAATTTTAAGATATGTTCATTCAAACCGGTAAGAACAAAAGTCCCTCCGGAGTCACGACATAGTCGATTCGCTAATAAAACAGCACTTAATCCGGAAGAATCAGCATATTTAGCTTTAGACAGATCGAGTACGATATTCTTATTTCCTCCTTTACTAATAACAAGAAGTTCTGATTTTAATTCAGGAGAAACTACTGAATTTAAATTCTCAATATTACATGTCACCAGGTAATGTTTTTCTTTATTATCGACTGTAAAATTCATAATGTTCTATAAATTGAAGGTAATGCTAATAAAAACAAAAATAATAAAAAATCAGGCTCTTTCTATTTTACTTGCAAGAAGGTACAATATAGCCATTCTTATTGCAACTCCATTTTCGACTTGATCCAGTATAATAGCGTGTTTACTATCCGCTACATCGCTTGTGATTTCAACACCTCTGTTAATTGGACCTGGATGCATAACAATAATTTCTTTCTTCAAAGAATCGAGTAAATTTTTATTTAAACCATAGAGCATGGCATATTCACGAAGCGATGGGAAGAGCTTCTCATTTTGTCTTTCGAGCTGAATTCTGAGCATCATGGCCACATCGCACCATGCAAGTCCTTTTTTCAGGTCATACTCAACTCTTACACCTAATTCCTTTATGTATTTAGGTATAAGAGTAGGAGGTCCGCAAACACATACTTCGGCACCTTGCATATTCAAAGCATAAATATTTGAAAGCGCAACTCTTGAATGGATAATATCACCTACTATTAAAACTTTCTTACCTTTTATGCTTCCTAATTTTTCTCTTATAGAATAAGAGTCGAGTAAAGCTTGCGTTGGATGTTCATGGGTGCCATCACCCGCATTGATAATTCTACTGTTAACATGTTTTGCAAGAAATATAGCTGCTCCAGGTTCCGGGTGCCTCATTACGATCATATCCACCTTCATCGAAAGGATATTATTGACCGTGTCGATGAGAGTTTCTCCTTTCTTAACAGAGCTTGAGGAAGCTGAAAAATTGATGGTATCCGCTGAAAGTCTTTTTTCGGCAAGTTCGAATGAGATGCGCGTTCGGGTACTATTTTCAAAGAAAAGATTTGCAATAGTAATATCACGAAGAGAAGGAACTTTTTTGATCGGACGATTGATCACATCTTTAAAATGATCGGTAGTATCGAAAATAAGTTGAATATCTTCTTTTGTGATTTGCTTAATTCCTAGCAGATGATTTACACTAAGTTCACTCATTTTACTCGTCGATTGTATAAAGTTTCACCAAATCTTTTCCGTTTATTTCTTCCCATTCTACTTCGACACGTTGCGAAGTGAGCGAATCGACCGACTTACCAATATAATCGGGTTGCAAAGGAAATTGCCGACTGTATTTGCGTTCAATTAATGTGAGCATCTCCACTTGTTTTGGTCTACCAAAAGCAAGCATCGCATCAAGTCCGGCTCGGATACTTCTTCCGGTATAAAAAACATCATCAACAAGGATCACATTTTTACCTTCAATGATAAAATCAATTTCTGTCTTATTAGCTGCTATTGGCGTTTCTCTTCTTCTAAAATCATCACGGTAGAATGTAATATCAAGGGTTCCAACTGGAATTTTAACATCCCCGAGTATGCTAAGAAGTTCTTTTTTCAATCTTTTTACGAGATAGATGCCTCTAGGCTGAAGTCCTATAATAGCGGAGTTGCTGAAATCATCATGATTTTCGATCAACTCATAGCATAGGCGGGTAACCGTTAGATGAAATTGGATGGGATTGAGTATGGTATTCGAATTCATCAATTTCTTTAGTTTAACAAATATAGCTTATGAACATTTAATATTTGTAAAAAAAAATTAGGAATCGATAAATAAAATGAAACTTAATTTATTTTAGCGTGTAAAATGACAAGTATGATGAAAAACACACTATTTACCGTTTTAATTGGAGCTGCTTTATTAATGAGCTCTTGTGGCGAAGAACAAGTCACGAATGAATATGATTATGATCGATCCGATTCATTATCTGTAGACTATACAAGGCAGTCTTTAACAATTCGAGGTAATATCAAAGAAACCAGCGGTTTTTACCTTTTGTTAAAATCAAAAGGTTCAGAATTTAATAGCTCATTGGCTAATGCTAGTGGAAATGCATCCAAGTATTCCTCTAATTTTGATCGAAGTGTTAATATGGGGATCTATGGAGCAGACTTAAATTACTTAACTGTATTTGAACAAAATGAAGCTGCGAAATCCACTGTTGAAGCTATTTCAAAGTTAGCTTCCTCATTAGGGATCGAGAACGCTTTTGATAATAAGAGTTTTGATAAGATTGTTGCAGATGGTGATTCCTTAGATTTAAGAGAGAAATCTAATTTAGTTTCTAAAGCTTTCCGAAACGCCGAAGATCAAATGTATAGTGAAGAAAGGGCATTGATGGGAACATTAATGATCTCAGGAGGTTGGATTGAAAGTGTTTATCTAACGAGTAGCATCATTATTGATAATGAATTGGATGCAAATGGACTTTCAGATTTCTGGGTATTGGTTTATAATCACGAATCGGTGATGAAAATGTTGAATGTATTTGGAGATGATGCTGATGCAAAAAAGATGTATGATAACTATAATTCTTTAGTGCCTGTGGTAAAAATGATCACAAATAAAGGCAAATTGACCAACGAAGATGTGAAGGCGATCAATGTCGAAGTTGCAAAGATTCGGGCAAGCTTGATTTAATGTGAAAATTGTTTGGCAAAAAAGATTTAAATGATACTTTTGCACCGCTCTTTTAAAGGAGCGGTTTTTTTGTTCTTTTAGTATTTTAAAATTGGAGTTGACGGAATAGAATTTATTCCTTTTTTCCAAGATGAATAGGGCTTTTAAAAGAACTATCATCGGGGTGTAGCGTAGCCCGGTTATCGCGCCTGCTTTGGGAGCAGGAGGTCGCAGGTTCGAATCCTGCCACCCCGACAAAAGAGTCAACATTAGTTGACTTTTTTTGTTTTAAATATTTTGGTCGCGTAGCTCAGCTGGATAGAGCATCTGCCTTCTAAGCAGACGGTCACAGGTTCGAATCCTGTCGCGATCACTTGATGATGAAAACCTATCGCAGAGCGGTAGGTTTTTTTTATTTGAAAAATGTCCAAGCTTGCTTGAGCAT